>CAYVBG010000067.1:0-8118 GCA_964449205.1 uncultured Zetaproteobacteria bacterium
CCGAGCGCATCCTGATTCTGGACGGCGCGATGGGCACGATGATCCAGCGCCACGAGCTGACCGAGGCCGACTACCGCGGCGAGCGCTTCGCCGACTGGCCCTCCGAACTCAAGGGCAACAACGACCTGCTCACCCTGACGCAGCCGGACATCATCCGCGGCATCCACGCCGCCTATCTGGAGGCCGGCGCGGACATCATCGAAACCAACACCTTCAACGCCAACGCCATCTCGATGGCCGACTACGGCATGGAATCGCTGGTGCATGAGCTGAACCTCGAAGGCGCGCGGCTGGCGCGGGCGGCGGCGGACGCGGCGGCCACGCCCGAGCGCCCCCGTTTCGTCGCCGGCGTGCTGGGGCCGACGAGCCGCACCGCGTCCATCAGCCCGGATGTGAACGATCCCGGCTACCGCAATGTGAGCTTCGACGAACTGGCCGAAACCTATACGGTGGCCGCGCGCGCGCTGATCGAGGGCGGCGCGGACATCCTGCTCATCGAAACGGTGTTCGACACATTGAACGCCAAGGCCGCCGTGTTCGCCATCCGGCGGCTGTTCGCCGAAACCGGCCTGCGGCTGCCGGTGATGATCTCCGGCACCATCACCGATGCCTCCGGCCGCACCCTCTCCGGCCAGACAGCCACCGCCTTCCACGATTCGCTGGCCCATGCCGAGCCGCTCTCCTTCGGCCTGAACTGCGCGCTGGGGCCGAAGGAGCTGCGCCAGTATGTGGAAGAACTGGCCGGCGCCATCCCCTGCCGGATCAATGTGCATCCGAACGCCGGCCTGCCCAACGCCTTCGGCGGCTACGACGAAACGCCCGAGGACATGGCCGCCGAAATCCGCGAATGGGCCGAGGCCGGGCTCATCAACATCGTTGGCGGCTGCTGCGGCACCACGCCCGAGCACATCCGCGCCATCGCCGAGGCCGTGGCGGATCTTCCGCCGCGCCGCGCGCCCGATCTGCCGGTCGAAACCCGGCTGGCCGGGCTGGAGCCGCTGCACATCGACCCTGATTCACTGTTCGTCAATGTCGGCGAGCGGGCGAATGTCACCGGCTCGGCGCGCTTCAAGCGCTTGATTCTGGAGGGCGACTACGCCACCGCGCTGGAGGTCTGCCGCGAACAGGTGGAGAACGGCGCGCAAATGATCGATGTGAACATGGACGAGGCGATGCTCGACGGCGTCGCCGCGATGCGCACCTATCTGAATCTCGTCGCCAGCGAGCCGGACATCGCGCGCGTGCCGGTGATGATCGATTCCTCGAAATGGGAGATCATCGAAACCGGCCTGAAATGCATTCAGGGCAAGGGCGTGGTCAACTCGATCTCGCTGAAGGAGGGCGAGGCCGCGTTCGTCGAGCGCGCCCGCGCGCTGCGCGACTACGGCGCGGCGGTGGTCGTGATGGCCTTCGACGAAGCGGGCCAGGCGGACACCTTCGAGCGCAAGATCGCCATCTGCGAGCGCAGCTACCGGATCCTGACCGAACAGGTCGGCTTTCCGCCCGAGGACATCATCTTCGATCCGAACATTTTCGCCATCGCCACCGGCATCGAGGATCACAACAACTACGCGGTGGATTTCATCGAGGCCACGCGCTGGATCAAGCAGCATCTGCCGCATGCGCTGGTCTCCGGCGGCGTGTCGAATGTGTCGTTCAGCTTCCGGGGCAACAATCCGGTGCGCGAGGCGATTCATTCGGTGTTCCTCTACCATGCGATCAAGGCCGGCATGGACATGGGCATCGTCAACGCCGGCCAGCTCGCGGTGTACGACGACCTGCCCGCCGAGCTGCGCGAGCGGGTCGAGGATGTGGTGCTCAACCGCCGCCCGGACGCGACCGAGCGGCTGCTGGAGATCGCCGAGCAGTATCGCGGCGACGGCGCGAAGAAGGAAAAACAGGACGACGCCTGGCGCGCCTGGCCGGTGGAGAAGCGGCTGGAGCATGCGCTGGTCAAGGGCATCGACGCCTTCGTCGAGGCCGATGTCGAGGAGGCCCGCCAGCAGTATGCGCGACCCATCGAGGTCATCGAAGGGCCGCTGATGGCGGGCATGAATGTGGTCGGCGACCTGTTCGGCGCGGGCAAGATGTTCCTGCCGCAGGTGGTCAAGAGCGCGCGGGTGATGAAAAAGGCTGTCGCCGTGCTGCTGCCCTACATCGAGGCCGAAAAGGCCGAGGGCGACGCCAGCACGCAGGGCAAGGTGCTGATGGCCACGGTCAAGGGCGATGTGCACGACATCGGCAAGAACATCGTTGGCGTCGTGCTGCAATGCAACAACTTCGAGGTCATCGACCTGGGCGTGATGGTTCCGGCGCAGACGATTCTGGACGAAGCCCGCAAGCATGAGGTGGACATCATCGGGCTTTCCGGCCTCATCACCCCGAGCCTGGAGGAAATGGCCCACATCGCAGCCGAAATGCAGCGGCTGGGCTTCTCGATTCCACTGATGGTCGGCGGCGCGACGACCAGCAAGGCGCACACGGCGGTCAAGATCGCGCCGAACTACGATCATCCGGTGGTCTGGGTCAAGGACGCCTCGCGCGCGGTCGGCGTGGCGCAGAATCTGGTCTCCGAGGCGCACCGCGCGGCGTTTCTCGCCGAGCTGGAGCAGGAATACGCCGCCGTGCGCGAGCGCCACGAAGGCACGCAGCGCCGCATCGAATGGCTGCCGCTGGAGCGCGCCCGCGCCAACCGCCATGCGCTGGACGAATCCCGCATTCCGCCCGCGCCCAGGCAGCCCGGCGTGCACACGCTCGCGCCCGATCTGGCCGAACTCGCCGAATGGATCGACTGGTCGCCGTTCTTTTCGGCCTGGGAGCTGAACGGCGCGTTTCCGCGCATCCTCTCCGACCCGAACAAGGGCGAGGAGGCGCGCAAGCTGTATGACGACGGCCGCCGCTGGCTGGATCGCATCGTCGCCGAAGGCTGGTTCGAGCCGCGCGCGGTGCTGGGGCTGTTTCCGGCGCAGGCCACGGACGACGACGATATCGTCGTGTCGGGCGACGATGGCGGCGCGATGGCGCGCTTCCATTTCCTGCGCCAGCAGCAAGACAAAAAGGACGCGCGCGCCAACCTCTGCCTGGCCGATTTCGTCTCCCGCGCCTCACCCGATCATCTGGGCGCGTTCGCGGTCTCCATCTTCGGCGCGGAGGAGCGCGCGGCGGAACTGGAGCGGCAGCACGACGACTACCACGCCATCATGCTCAAGGTGCTGGCCGACCGGCTGGCCGAGGCGCTGGCCGAATGGCTGCACGCCAGGGTGCGGCGCGAGATCTGGGGCTACGCGCCGAATGAGTCGCTGGCGATCGAGGACATCATCCGCGAGAAATATCAGGGCATCCGCCCCGCCGCGGGCTATCCCGCCTGCCCCGACCACACCGAAAAGGCGACGATCTGGCGGCTGCTGGATGTGGATCGCGCCATCGGCATGAAGCTCACCGAATCCTTCGCGATGACGCCGCCGTCCAGCGTTTCCGGCCTGTATTTCGGGCATCCTGCGGCGCACTACTTCACGCTCGGCAAGATCAACCGCGATCAGGTCGAGGACTACGCCCGCCGCAAGGGCTGGACACCGGCCGAAGCCGAGCAGTGGCTGGCGCCGAATCTGGGCTACACTGCGGGCGACGGCTGACGCGCCGCCCGCATCCATCGTCGATCAGTTGCTCACATTCGCATAGAAGGCAATGCCGCTGGCCTTGTCCTCGTGCAGCAACACCCAGGCATCCACGCCCTGCGCTGCATCGGCCAGCGGAACGGGCTTGAAGGTCGCGGTCAGGTTTCGATGCTTCTCGCCCACGCCAAGAAAGCGGCAAACGCCGCCCAAGGTGTAGAACGGATTGTCGTTGTCGTTCGTCACTTTGAAACTCAATGAGCAATTGATGCCGAAATCGCCCAGATCCGCGCCGGACGACTCACGCAACACATCCTGCTGCACATTGATGACATCGCCGTCCACCGCCTCGTTGGTGTGCACCAGCATCAGGATGCCGGCCCCCTTCATCGTCGCAATGAACTCGCTGAAACTGCCCAGCACCACCGGCTCGAACCTGAATCCCGGATCCTGCTTCTCGAACGCCGCGAAATTGATGTGCCGGGCCTCGCCCGCTCGCGTATCCACGGATTGGGCGAACGCCGCCAATATCAACATCCCGATGGCGCGCCAGTGTTTCATGCTGTCACCCCCTTCTCGAAGATTCAGAAGGGAAACCATCACGACCCAAACACGGCCATGTCAAAAAAAGCTGCCGACGGCGCCACGATCGCCCGCCGGAGAGGGCTACAGATCCACCTCGAAGCGCAGAAGTCCGACCTGAATCCCCGTCGCGTTGCGGTCGCCGCCCGGATGCCGGATCCACTGCCAGGAAGGCTGCACGGCGATCCCGTCGGCCAGCTCGGCGCGCCAGGTCAACTCCACGGTGGTCTCGGCATCGGGGTTGGGAACCATCGTGCTCTGGCCGGACAGGATGGCCCGCGCCATCGCCAGCCCCAGCTCGTCGTGCACGCGCCCCGGAATCACGCCCTGCAGATGCAGGCCCATGCCGAAATAGCCGGCCACATCGTTGCGGTCGGCCTTCGCCCGCCCATATTGGATGAAAAGCCCCGCGCTGCCCTCGTCCCACACAAACATACGCAAATCGCCGATGAAATACGCGCCCGAAGTTCCTTTCGCGAAGGTGCAGTTGTTGAAGGTCTTGGGCGCAGTGTGCCGCCAGTATCCCAGCTTGCCGACAAACCCGTCCACCGCCGTCAGGCCGAATTCGACGATCTCGAACTTGCCATGACTGCGCTTGATCTTGCGCACTTCGGGATCGCCGTCATAACGCGCCACGGCCAGATAGCCCCGGCCTTCATGCTCCAGCCGCGCGCGCACGCCGAAGCCCGGCTTCGGAAAGATGGACACCGGCACATTGGCGGTGATCTCCGGGCCGATGCCGAAAGAGGAGTTCAGGAACAGTCCCGCATAATCGGACACATAGAACTCGCTGTTCAGATCGTGCAACCCGGCCAGCACGGACAGCATCCCGATGCGCTGCTCGAACCAGGCCTCATAGAGAATGAACTGATCCGGCGCTTCGATGTTCGAGGCCGTCTGCAAATCCCCCAGAAGCCCCGCCGTGGGATCCGAGCCATGATTGCGCAGGCCATGCACATGGAACAAGCCGCCCGCCCACAGCCCCGCAGCTTCGGTGTCGAACTCCAGGCCAATGTCCAGATTATCCTGGTAGATCGTATCCTTGCGGCCATTGATGGCCTTCGCATTGCGCACGAACTCGCCGACATAGCTGACTTCCAGCGTCAAGCCGCGATTCTCCAGCGCGGTTCGCGCGCCGCCCCAATCGCCGGTGACGCCGGCCAGCGCGGCACAGGGCGCGAGGGCTGCGGCCAGGGCCGCGCCCCACAAGCAGGATTTGTTCATGGCACTCCCTCCCGTTGGATTCCTTCCCGATCGGCGGCAATCAGTTCAAGCGGGCGTAATCCGCGCCATGCTCCATCATGAAATAGCCGGCCACGCCCTGATCCTTGTCTTCGAACACCTTGTACCACACCAAAGGCTGCGTGATCTTGCGGGTCGGAACCGCATGCATCTTCTTGCCCTGCGTGACGAACACATTGCACACACCGCCCACCGTCATGCCGCCGCCGGTGTGCAGGGTGAGCTGGCAATCCAGGCCAAAATCCTTGAAATCACCGGACTTGTCGGCGCGCAGGGTGTCGTTCTGCAGGCTGATGACATTGCCATCCTTGATGGACACCGAATGCGCGAACAGCATCATCTCCGCGCCGCGCTTGAGCATCGGGCCTTCGATCGCATCGCCCTTGACCGTGTCCGGATAGCTGACGCTGCCGGGGCCGTTGGTCGAGAAAAACGCCGCGAAATGCACATGCTCGCCGGCCCATGCCGTCGTGCAGAATCCCATTGCGGCCATCATGGCCATCGCTTTCTTCCACATGGTTCGTGTCTCCTTTGTTCCTGTAGTGTCAGATTTCCTGAATGCTGATGATGGTGTCGTCGATCATCTGCTGGATCTTGCGCTTGAGCACCCGCCGCATCCGCTCGACATCGGCGTGCGCCATGCCGGCGCGTTCGAGTTCGTCGAGATCTTTCAACCCGGCCATCGAATCCCGCAGCTTCTTCAGCATCAACTGCACCTTCGCAAAGCCCGCGCCGCCATCCGCCGCCACAGCCACGGACGCATTCGAAACTCCGGCCATCGAACCCCACGCCAGCGCCGCAACCAGCGCTCCGGCCCACAGTGATCCCCGCATGATTTCACATCGTTCGCTCGTGTTTGTCGCTCTTGCGCTCCCCCGAACGCGCTTCCGCGAAACGCGACGAACCTTAGTGGCGCAAATCACTCTGACAAGTGACAATACCATGAAATAAAACAGGGGTTTTCAACCTGTTCAGGGCTTGCCTTCGACGGCCGGAAATCTATAATCCCGATACAGGATTCAATCTTGCTCACAAGGCGGTTCCCATGCCTCATTATCGGCGTTTCTGCGATGCATCCGTCAGCGAAAAGCTCCTCGATTCGATGTTTCTGATCACCATCGCGATCGGGTATCTGTTCGCGCTTCTGAATCTCTACTACACTCACCAGGGGCGCGACGGCGAACCCGGCCTTTCCGTGCAGGACATCATGATCGCCTACTACGGCAGCCACAACCAGACGCGCCTGGGCGCGGCCATCAACGGCCCGATGGAAGCCAACCTGCCGAGCAAGGCCGCCAAGCGCGAGATTCTGGACTGGATCCAGCACGGCAGCCCCAAGGACGAGTTCAAAACCAAAATCAAACCCATTCTCGACGCCAACTGCATCGTGTGCCACTCGGCGGAAAGCGGCATGTCCATCCCCCATCTGACGAGCTACGACGAAGTCATCAAGCTCACCGAAACCGACACCGGCGCAACGATTCCCGCCCTGGTCCGGGTGTCGCACATTCACCTGTTCGGCATCGCCTTCATCCTGTTCTTTGTCGGGCGCATCTTCCTGCTGTGCGAAATCCCCGTGTGGATCAAGCGGGTGACGGTCGCGATTCCGTTCGTGTTCCTGCTGATGGATATTCTCTCATGGTTCGTCACCAAGGTGTATCCGGGTTTCGCGTATGTGGTCATCGCCAACGGGGCCTTGGTGGGCGTTTCCCTGATGGGTCAGATTCTGGTCAGCCTGTACCAGATGTGGTTCCGCGCCTCCACCGCGAGGCCGGAACACTAACAACGCAAGGAGGTTGAAGATGAAGAAAATCATGGGATTTCTGGCCGTTTCGGCCCTGATCGCCATCGGCGCACAAGCGATGCCGGCGAACGCGACCGAGGACGGCGGCAAACTCTTCAAGAAGAAATGCGCCATGTGCCACAAGGTGGATCGCAAAAAGGTCGGCCCGGCCGTGAAATCCATGACCACGGACGAGGCCGCGCTGAAATCCGTCATCACCCACGGGCGCAAGATGATGCCCGCCTTCGGCAAGAAGCTGAATGAGGCGCAGATCGATGCCTTGGTGGCCTTCATCCGCTCCCAACAGGGTGAATGATCTTGCCCGCCGCAGGCGCTACGGCGAGCATGGCGCTCGATTCCAAGACCAGAGGAAGGTTGAACCGGCCATGAGCAGCATCCAGCAAGGCGCCTCCCGCATGGGGGGCGCCGATCTTTTCGACCTCGAACTGATTCGCAAATACGACAAGGCGGGCCCTCGCTACACCTCCTACCCGACCGCGCCGATGTTCCACGACGGCATCGGGCCACAGGAGTACCGCGCCACACTGGCCCGCATCGCCGGCGCCGATGCGCCGCTGTCGCTGTATGTGCATGTCCCGTTCTGCAACACGGTGTGCTATTACTGCGGCTGCAACAAGATCGTCACCCGCATGAGCGGGCGGAGCCCTATCTCGAACTTCTGATGCGCGAAATCGACATGACCGCCGATGCGCTGGCCCACGCGCCCGGCGAAGGCCGCGAAGTCACCCAACTCCATTTCGGCGGCGGCACGCCCACCTTCCTCTCCGACGACCAGATGCGCGCCCTGATGCACAAGCTGCGCAGTCGCTTCCGGTTTGCGGATGACGAACGCGGCGAGTTCAGTATCGAAATCGACCCGCGCGAATGCGGCGAACACAC
>CAYVBG010000068.1:0-8044 GCA_964449205.1 uncultured Zetaproteobacteria bacterium
TCGATGCGGACTGCGGCATCAACCCGCCAGCAGGCGCTTGATTTCCGGCACGCAGGAGCCGCAGCCCGTGCCGGCCAGTGTCGCGCCTTTGATCGCATCCAGCGAGTCCGCGCCGTTCCGGATGGCGGCGAGAATGTCCTTCTCGCCCACATTGTTGCAGGCGCACACAATCGCGCCCTTGGTGTCGCTCTTGTCCAGCGGGCCGCCCGGCGCCAGCAGGAACGGGCGCAGATCGCCCACATCGCGGCCTTCGAGCATCAGCTTGCGCAGCCATCGCGCCTCGGAAATGTCGCCGCCGACCCAGCGCACGGCCACCAGTCGCCCGTCCTCCAGCCAGGCCTTGCGATGGATGCCATGACGCCGATCCACGAAGCTCAGCGTCTCCATGTCGCGCCCCTGCTCGAGCAACTGATCCAGCCGCCGGTACTGCGCCGGCTTCAACGGCTTGGTGCAGGCCATTTCCACGGTCGTCACCGGATGGTCGTCGCCCGCGCAATAGACCACGCCATAGGTGTAGCCCTCGATCATCTGCCGGCCGAGGTCCGTGCGCTCGCCCGCCATCAGCATCATGCCCTGCCAGGCCGGCTCGAAACGCTCCACCCGCACCGCCGCATGCTTGAACTCCGGCTGTTTCGACAATGGATCGACGAACATACCGGTCAAGCGATTCGCCCGGCCCGCGCGTGCGTTCAGCGCGCCCCAGTGCATCGGCAGGAACACCACGCCGGCGCGAATGTCCCTGTCCGGCTTGACGGCGACGATTACCTCGCCCCGCCGCGAGCGCACCCGCGCCAGATCGCCCTCGGCCAGCCCCAGCGCCGCCGCATCGTCCGGATGGATTTGCAACGCCGGGCGCGGGGCGTGTTGAAGCAGCCGCGGCACATGGCCGGTCTTGGTCATCGTGTGCCACTGGTCGCGCAGCCGCCCCGTGGTCAAGGAAAGCGGAAAGTCCTCGTCGGTCGGCTCGGCCACGGGCCGGTGGGCCACCTCCACGAAGCGGGCCTTGCCCGATTCGGTTTCGAAGCGGCCATCCCCATAAAGCCTGCGCACCTGGCCCGGCTTCGCGCCGGCGGGGAACGGCCACTGCTGCGGGCCTTCGGTGGCCAGCAGCCGATAGCTCAGGCCGCTGATATCCAGATCGCGCCCGCGCGTCAGCCCCTTGTGCTCGTCGAACACCTCTTCGGCCGTTTGCCAGCCGAACGCGCGCGACCAGTCCTGGCCCAGCTTGCGCCCCAGATGCACGGCGAAATCGGCGACGATGCGCCAGTCCGGCCGGGCCACTCCGGGCGCGGGCAGGGCTTGCTGGATCAGGCTCACGCAGCGCTCGGAGTTGGTCACCGTGCCGTTTTTCTCGCCCCATCCGGCGGCGGGAAACAACACATGCGCCAGTCCGGTCGTATCCGTCGGGTGGTAGGTATCGGAAACCATCACCAGCTCGGCCTTTTTCAGCGCTGCTTCCACCCGCGCCCCGTCCGGCAGGGACACCATCGGATTCGTGCAGGCGATCCACACCGCCTTCACGCGCCCCTCCTCCAGCGCCCGCACCAGCTCGGTCGCCGTCAGCCCCGGCGTTTCGGGCACGGACGGCACGCCCCAGTAATCGGCCACCTCGCGGCGATGCCCGGGATTCGTGTAATCGCGATGCGCGGCCAGCATGTTCGCCAGGCCGCCGACCTCGCGCCCGCCCATCGCGTTGCTCTGGCCGGTCAGCGAAAACGGGCCGTTGCCCGGCTTGCCCAGCTTGCCGGTGGCCAGATGCAGGTTGATCAGCGCATTGCCGTTGTCCGAACCGCTGGTGGACTGGTTCAGGCCCTGACACCAGAACGACAGCGTGTCGTTTTCGGCAAACCAGAACGCCGCGCGCACGATCTCCGCCGCATCCAGCCCGCAGATGGCGGCGGCCTTGCGCGGCGTCATCGCGCGGGCGGCCTCGGCCGCCTGTTCGAAGCCTTCGGTGTGCGCGTCGATGAAGGCCGTGTCCACCAGTCCTTCCCAGAGCATCACATTGAGCATCGCCTGCATCAGCGCGATATCCGTACCCGGCAGGATCGGCAGGTGAAGATCGGCGATGGAGGCGGTGTCCGTGCGGCGCGGATCGGCGACGATCACGCGAAGATCGGGGTTCGCCTCCTTCGCCGCCTCCATGCGCCGGAACACGATGGGATGCGCCCAAGCGGGGTTCGCGCCGATGATGAAGAAGCAACCGGCGCGCTCGATGTCGTCGTAGCAGGTCGGCGGGCCATCCGCGCCGAAGGCGCGCTTGTAGGCCACCACCGCCGAGGACATGCACAGCCGCGAGTTCGTGTCCACATTGTTGCTGCCGATGAAGCCCTTCATCAGTTTGTTGAAGGCGTAGTAATCCTCGGTCAGCAACTGGCCGGAAATGTAGAACGCCACCGCATCCGGGCCATGCGTGCGGATGATGTCCGCAAAGCGCCCGGCGGCGAAATCCAGCACCGTGTCCCAATCCACCGGCGCGAACGGATGCGCGCGCGAGGTGCGGATCTGCGGCTGCCGGAGGCGGTCGGCGGTGACCACCGTGTGATGCAGCTCGCGTCCTTTCGAGCAAAGCAGGCCGCGGTTGGTCGGGTGCGCCTCGTCTCCCGAAAGTGCGACGATGGCGCGATCGCGCACCGAAAGCACGATGCCGCAGCCCGTGCCGCAGTAGGAGCACACGCTTCGCCGGGTCTGGATCATCCGGCGATCCGAATCGACACCCGTTCGCCCTCCAAGCGCACCTCCCAACGCTTCACGCAACCCGAATCAGGCGGCGCGACCTCGCCGGAATCGAGGCTGATGCGCCAGTTGTGCAGGGGGCAGAGCACATCATGGCCGGACACGATGCCCTCGGCCAGCGGCCCGCCCTTGTGCGGGCAACGATTCTCGACCGCCCGCACCGAGCCGTCGCTCAACCGGAACAGCGCGATCTCCACGCCATCCGCGCGCACCGTGCGCGCGCCGCCTTGCGGAATGTCCTCGAGTTTGCAGATCTCCAACCACTCGCTCATCGACTTCATGCCTCCACGCGAACCGGAATCTCGATCGGTTCGTATTCCTTGAATCGTTCCGCCTGCTCGATCCGCTCCTGCCACGGATCGCGGGTCAGGGTGGCCAGGTAAGCATCGCAGCGGGCGGCGAGCGCCTTGCGGTTCTCGACATCGTCCACGATGACCGCCTTGACCTTGTCCAGCCCGACACGCTCCAGCCAGGGCGCGGTGCGCTCGTTGTGCCGGCCGGTTTCCCGGTAGTATTGGAGGTAAGCCTTGGTGATTTCCATGACTTCCTCGTCCGTCTCGACGATGCAGAGCAGATCGCAGGCGCGCACCTTCACGCCGCCGTTGCCGCCGACATAGATCTCCCAGCCGCCCTCGACGCCGACCACGCCCAAATCCTTGATCGTGGCCTCGGCGCAGTTGCGCGGGCAACCGGACACGGCCAGCTTCACCTTGGCCGGGAACCACATCCGCTCCAGCTCCTTCTCCAGCCGGATGCCGAGTGTGGTCGAATCCTGCGTGCCGAACCGGCACCACTCGGAGCCCACGCAGGTCTTCACCGTGCGCAGCGCCTTGCCGTAGGCATAGCCCGAAGGCATGCCCAAGTCCTTCCACATCGGAATCAGGTCTTCCTTTTTCACGCCCAGGAGATCGATGCGCTGGCCGCCGGTGATCTTGACCGTCGGCACTTGGTACTTCTTCGCGATGGTCGCGATGCGGATCAGATCGTCCGGCGTGGTCTCGCCGCCGTAGATGCGCGGAATCACCGAGAAGGTGCCGTCTTTCTGAATGTTCGCATGCATGCGCTCGTTGGCGATGCGGCTGGTGCGGTCGTCCTCCGCCTCGCCGGGGAAGAGCATGCCGATGTAGTAGTTGATGGCCGGGCGGCACACATGGCAGCCCTCGCCCTCCCAATCGAGCGCGCGCATCGCATCGCGCACGGTGAGCAGGCGCTTGTGCCGGATCTGTTCCTTGACCTGCTCGTGGGTGAGCGTGGTGCAGCCGCACATCGGATCCTCGGTGGACTCGACGAACGCCGTACCCAATGTGGCGGCCAGCAACTGATCGACCAGCCCCGCGCAGCCGCCGCAGGAACCCGCCGCCTTGGTGCAGGCCGTCACTTCCTTGCGGCTGGTCAGACCCTCCTTGACGATGGCGTCCACAATCTGTTTCTTGGAAACGCCATTGCAGCCGCACACAATGGTGTCGTCCGCCATCGCGGAGGCCTGATCGACGCCTGAATGCCCCGAATCGCCCAGCCCCGAGGCCGAGAACAGCAGCGTGGAGCGCATCTCGGAGACATCCTTGCCGTCCTGCATCCACTGGAAGAAGGTCGGGCCGTCCGCCGTGTCGCCGAACATGACCACGCCCTTGATGCGGTCGTCCTCCAGCACCAGCTTCTTGTAAACGCCGCCGTGGCGGTCGAGCAGCTCGATGACATCCGCACCCGGACCGCCCATGAAATCGCCGGCGGAGAACACATCCACGCCCGACACCTTCAGCTTGGTCGAGGTCACCGAGCCTTCGTAGCGCTTCAACCCCTGTCCGGTGATCTGCCAGGCCAGCACCTTCGCCTGCTCGAACAGCGGCGCGACCAGGCCGTAGGTCTTGCCGCGATGCTCCACACACTCGCCCACCGCATAGACCGAGGCGTCGGTGACCGTTTGCATGTAATCGTTGACCACAATGCCGCGATTGCAAAAAAGCCCGCTCTGCTCGGCCAGCTCGATATTGGGCCGAATGCCGGCGGCCATCACCAACAGATCGCACTCCAGCTCCGAGCCGTCCTTGAAACGCAGGCCGGACACGCGCGCATCGCCGAGAATCTCGGTGGTCAGCGTCGAAACGCGGAACTTCATGCCCTGCCGTTCCAGCTCCTCGCGCAGCATCTCGCCGGCCACTTCGTCAAGCTGCATGTTCATCAATGTGGCCTGGTCGTGAATCACCGTCACTTCCATGCCGAGATTCATCAGGCCCTTGGCCGCCTCCAGCCCCAGCAGTCCGCCGCCGATCACCGCCGCTTTTTTGTATTGCTTCGCGGCCGCAATCATCGTTTCGCAGTCCTCGATGTCGCGGAAGCCCATCACACCCTGCTTGTCGTGCCCCGGAATCGGGATGATGAACGGCTTCGAACCGGTGGCGATGATCAGATTGTCGTATTCGGCCTCGGTGCCGTCCTCGGCGAGCACCTGCTTCCGGCCGCGATGGATCTCCACCACCTTCTTGCCTGGATGCAATGTGATGCCGTGATCCCGATACCATTGCTCGTCGTTGAGGATGATGTCCTCGATGGTGGTGTCGCCGGCCAGCACCGGCGAGAGCATGATGCGGTTGTAGTTCGGCCATTTTTCCGCGCCGAAGATCGTGATGTCGAACATGTCCGGATGGGCGTCGAGAATCTCCTCGATGGCCCGCATGCCGGCCATGCCGTTGCCGATCATTACCAGTTTCCTGCGTTCACTCATGATCCGTGGACTCCCTTGCAAGGATTGCGCCTGTCGATCAGACGCAAGCCCATCCGAGCATGCGCCATGCCATCCCTGTCCGCTGCGTCATGCCCGACAGGACGACACGCATGTTCGCCAGCCGGATTCCAGGCGCGGCAAGGCTTCCGTGGTCATTCGCACCGGTCATGGCGCCGCGCCCCTTGCGGCGACAGGGCGAATGCTTCCGAAGTCGCACCGCCCCTTATGCCCTTATCATGGGCACTTGTGCCTATATATCAGGCAGATTGGAGGGTGGCATGGCCCAAACCCCGTATTTTCCGTCCGTTTGCCGCTGGCGTGTTCCTTGCTCATTTCCGGCCATAACAACGACAAGGAGCCATATTCCGATGAACGGCATGGATCACGGCAACATCAACCTGTTTTCCTTTCAGGGCAAGATGAAAATCCTTCATCTGGCCTGGTTCGCCTTCTTTCTCAGTTTCGTCGTCTGGTTCAACTTCGCGCCGCTGATGGCGGCCATCCGCGAGACCTTCGGCCTGAGCGACCAGCAGGTGAAGCTGCTGCTGATCCTGAATGTCGCGCTGACGATTCCGGCGCGCATCGTCATCGGCATGGTGGTGGACAAATACGGCCCGCGCATCACCTTCTCGGTGCTGCTCGCGCTCTCCTCGGCGATATGCTTCCTGTTCGCTTTCGCCGACAGCTTCGAGAAACTGGCCATCTACCGTTTCCTGCTCGGGTTCGTCGGCGCGGGATTCGTCATCGGCATCCGGCTGGTGTCCGAGTGGTTCCCGGCCCGACAGGTCGGCGCTGCCGAAGGCATCTACGGCGGCTGGGGCAACTTCGGCTCGGCCTTCGCGGCGATGACCCTGCCGCTGCTGGCCGGCTGGTTCGGCGGTGAGGATGGCTGGCGCCAGGCCGTGGCCACGACCGGCGCGGTGGCACTGGCGTATTCGTTCGTGTTCTATTTCTCGGTGCGCAACAACCCCAAGGGCACGACCTACTATCGCCCGAAGAACCTGGGCGCGATGGAGGTGACCAGCCGCGGCGATTTCTTCCTCTATTGCCTGATGACCGCACCGCTGTATCTCGCGCTGGGCGTGCTGGCGTGGAAGATCGGCCCGGCGAATCTCGGCATCTTCTCGGCAGTGGAAACGGCGGTGATCCACCTCTCACTGCTGGTGCTCTACGCCTATCAGGTGATGCAGATCCATCGCATCAACAAGCACCTGTTCGAAAGAAACGCGCCGCCGGTTCCGGAGATTCACCGCTACCGCTTCAAGCAGGTGGCCGTGCTGGATCTGGCCTATCTGGTGACCTTCGGCTCCGAGCTGGCGGTGATTTCGATGCTGCCGCTCTATTTCTTCGACACCTTCAAGGACAGCGCCCACCTGAGCATGACCGGGGCCGGCCTCGTCGCATCGGTGTTCGCCGGGCTGAATCTGCTGATGCGCCCCGCCGGCGGCTGGTTTTCCGACCGATTCGGCCGCAAGCGCACGCTCGTGGCCACATTGGCGGGCACGGCAGCGGGCTATTTCATGCTCGGGCAAATGGATTCGGGGTGGTCGATTCCGGCCGCCGTCGCCGTGGTGGTGTTCACCTCGCTGTTCGTGAACGCGGGCAATGGCGCGGTGTATGCGCTGGTGCCGCTGGTCAAGCGCCGGCTCACCGGCCAGATCGCCGGCATGGCCGGCGCCTACGGCAATGTCGGCGGCGTGACCTTCCTGACCGTGCTGTCGTTCGTGTCCTCGCAGGCCTTCTTTCTGGTCATCGCGGGCGCGGCGGCAGCCGCATTTCTGGTCGCGCTGCTGGCGCTGGATGAACCCAAAGGCTATATGTATGAGCAGAATGAAGACGGCACGATCGAAAAAATCGAACTGCACTGACGCGGACGATCGGCGACGGACTGGCCGGTGAACACCCGGCTCGAAATCCGCGCCGGCCAATGCACCCAGGCCGGCATCAAGCCCCGCAACGAGGACTGCTGCGGCATCCGGCTGCCGGAGGATGCGCTCGAACGCGAGCACAAGGGCGTCGTCGCCGTCGTCGCCGACGGCGTGGGCAGCGCGGAGGCCGGCCGCGAGGCCAGCGAATACTGCGTGCAGGGATTCATCGCCGATTACTACAGCACGCCGATCTCCTGGAGCGTGAAAACATCCGGCGAGCGCATCATCCAGGCGCTCAACTCCTGGCTTCACGCCCAGGGGCAGCGCCATTTCGCGGCAGAACTCTCGCTGGCCTCCACGCTCTCCGCGCTGGTGTTGAAATCCGCCACCGCGCATTGCTTCCATGTCGGCGACTCGCGCATCTGGCGGGTTCGGAATGGGGAAATACGCCCCCTCACCCGCGATCACCGCCTGAGCGACGGGAGCCGGACATGGCTGGCGCGCGCGATGGGCGGAGAATATGGCGTGCGCCTCGATTACAACGCCGTGCCGCTGGAAGCCGGCGACCGTTTTCTGCTCACCACCGATGGCGTGCACGAGTTCCTGCCTGCGGAGCGACTGCGCGAGCTGGCCGAATCGCTCCCGCCCGAAGAGGCCGCCCGCGCCATCGTGCAAGCCGCGCTGGACGCCGGCAGCGACGACAACCTCACCTGCCAGG
>CAYVBG010000069.1:0-7749 GCA_964449205.1 uncultured Zetaproteobacteria bacterium
CGGCCCGCCCAGCGCCGTGATTGTAGCCATCCGGGGTGAGAATGGGAGCTACAACAACAATGCACTCAATTTCGCCTGCCAGGGCATTGTAGCCATCCGGGGTGAGAATGGGAGCTACAACGCGGGGATTTCAGGAAACGTATCTGGTCAAATTGTAGCCATCCGGGGTGAGAATGGGAGCTACAACGCTATGCGGCGCGGAGGGATTTTCCGCGCGATTGTAGCCATCCGGGGTGAGAATGGGAGCTACAACAGGCCCCCGAACGGCCCGCCCAGCGCCGTGATTGTAGCCATCCGGGGTGAGAATGGGAGCTACAACTAGTTGACCGGCAATGTATCCTCCCGTTGGATTGTAGCCATCCGGGGTGAGAATGGGAGCTACAACTGCTGAATCAACAGGGCGCCATAGCCGCGTATTGTAGCCATCCGGGGTGAGAATGGGAGCTACAACTTGCTGGGGGCCAGAATCAGGCCGGCCTTGATTGTAGCCATCCGGGGTGAGAATGGGAGCTACAACACTAATGATTGAGAATCTTGAGCATGATATATTGTAGCCATCCGGGGTGAGAATGGGAGCTACAACGATGATGAAGCATGGGTCGACCGTCATCGCGTTTGTCAGGGATCCGGACGGTTATGCGATCGAGCCGATTGAAACTGAATCGCCATGATGTGCCGGATTTTCTCGACCCTCCGGCGATTGGCACCCAGATCGGAACGGCCAACCCGCGAGGCGGAGCGAATCTGAATCGTATCGCGTTCGCCTTGGCGGGCCTCGAAGTCATCGACGAAAGCGAACAGCGGGGAGCGGAATACGGCGTGCAGGACATGGCCGTCGTCATGCCGGATTTCGCCGCCCAGCCGCACGATGGCCGCCCGCAGGCTTGACCATTCGCCCCGAATCGGGGCGATGTGATGTTGGGCGTCGGTCGCTTCGCTGCACACGCAGTTCGGCGTGGCGGGGCAGGGCCTCAAGCGCCCATCCACCAAGCCCGCTTCGGCCGGCATTTGCCGGGATTTGGCGGCCAGCATGGCCAACCCCGCCGCGGCCAGCAGCAGTGTCGCCACGGCGCCCAAGGCAATGCGGGACAGCATCGTGGTCATGCGCGATCCGCCGGCGCGCAAGGGCCGCCGGATGCCGGTACGGCGGTGGGCCGATGGCTGGCGCGCATTGCCCGCGATGGCGCTATTTCAGCGGCTTGATGACATGGGCGACGATATGCAGCCCCGTTTTCTCGTCCACGGCCTTGTAGATGGTGATGAGATCGCGCGTGCGCCCCCGCTCATAATGGACGGTGAAGGAAAAGATATAGGCGTCGTAGCGGTATTTGGCATCCCGCTGGGCAAAGTTCAGTTCCCGGCTTTTGACATGCCCCAGGCGCGCGCGCAGCTCCTGCAAGCGTTGCTTCCATTCGGGTCTGGGGGTTTGTTCATAGAAACGCCTGCCATACAACGACAGCGCCGTGTTCCAATCCTGCCGATCGATGGCAGCGTAGAGTTTGTCCAGCATGGCGGCGGCTTCATCCTGCTGATCGGCGTTGTAGCCCGTGCAGGCCGGCACGACCAGCAGACACAGCGACATGAGGCACAGGACGAATCGATGTTTCATGGCGCGATGCTTGCGCCTGCATGGCCGGAATGCAATGCCCGGAATCCGGGGCGCGGGCATGACGCGCGCGCAAGGAATGCGTATCTTGCCGGGCATGACGCCGAATTCGCGTGTGCAAACCTGGTCGTGGGCCATGTATGACTGGGCCAATTCGGCCTTCGCCACCACCGTGATGGCGGGGCTGTTTCCCGTGTTCTTCAAGCAATATTGGGCGACGGGCATGCCGCCCGATCGCAGCACGTTTTGGCTGGGTGTGGCCAATGGCGTGGCGGGGTTGTGGGTGGCGGTGATGGCTCCTGTGCTGGGCGCCGTGGCCGATCAATGCGGCGCGAAGAAACGCATGCTGCTGTGCTTTGCCGCTCTTGGCGTGACGATGACCGGCGGGCTGGCTTTGGTCGCGCAGGGCGCGTGGGTTTGGGCTGCGAGCCTGTATCTGCTGGCAGCCGTGGGGTTTTCCGCCGGCAATGTGTTCTACGATGCCCTGTTGACGGACGTGGCGGAGAGCCGCGAGCTGGATCGGGTGTCGGCCTTGGGATATGCGTTGGGCTATCTGGGCGGCGGACTGCTGTTTGCGCTGGATGTGCTGGTGGTTATGCGTCCTGGCTGGTTTGGCTTTGCCGATAAGGGAGAAGCGATACGCGCGGCGTTTGCCAGCGTGGCCGTGTGGTGGGCGGTGTTTTCCATGCCGCTGGCGCTGTGGCTGCGGGAGCCGCGGCGCGCGCGCACGCAGTCGGTTCGGGCGCTGGCGGGGGCGGGGATACGTCAGTTTGTCGCCACCTTCCACCATGTGCGGCGCTATCGCATGGTCTGGATGTTTCTGGTGGCTTACTGGCTCTATATCGACGGCGTGGGCACCATTGCCCGGATGGCGCTGGATTATGGCCTGTCGCTTGGATTCGATGCCGGCACGTTGATCGGGGCCCTCTTGCTCACGCAATTCGTCGCTTTTCCGGCCGCCCTGGCGTTCGGGCGGATCGGCGAGCGGTTCGGGCCGAAGGCGGGCATCCTGATTGGCGTGGGCGTGTATCTCGTTTTGTGCATCTGGAGCGTATTCATGAAGAATGCGCATGATTTTTACTGGCTGGCGGGGATTTCCGGCTTGGTGATGGGGGGCGTGCAATCGCTCAGCAGGTCGCTGTATGCGCGGCTGATTCCGCGCGAGCAGGCGGGCGAATTCTTTGGCTTCTACAACATGATGGGCAAGTTCGCAGCCATTCTGGGGCCGCTGTTGATGGCGTTCGTGAGTCTCGTCACGGCCAGCAACCGGCTGGCGGTGTTGAGTGTGGCGCTGTTGTTTGCGGCGGGCGGCCTGATGCTTGCGCGGGTGCGCGTCGGGCTGCCATAATGTTTGCATGAGGAGGGGTTCATGACCGGTGCAATGATCACATTGATGTTGTTCGGCGCGGTGGTGCTGTATGTCGTTGTGGCCTACAACCGGTTGGTGCGGTTGCGCAACCAGTTCAAGAATGCGTTTGCGCAGATCGACGTGCAGCTCAAGCGGCGGTACGACCTGATCCCCAATCTGGTGGAAACGGCCAAGGCCTATCTGAAACATGAACGGGAAACGTTGGAGGCGGTGACCGAGGCGCGGGCCGCGGCGATGAAGGCGCAGGCGAAGGCCGCGCGCGATCCGGGCGACGCGGGCGCGATGCAGGCGTTGCTGGGCGCCGAGGGTGCGCTGGCCGGCGCGCTGGGGCGGCTGAATGTGGCCATCGAGGCGTATCCGGAGCTGAAGGCGGACGCGAACATGCGCCAGCTCTTCGAGGAACTGACATCCACCGAGAACAGGGTGGGATTTGCGCGTCAGGCGTTCAACGACGCGGTGATGACCTACAACACGCGGCGCGAGTCCTTTCCGGACAATCTGATTGCGTCGTGGTTCGGTTTCCGGCCGGCGCAATTGTATGAAATCGCGGACGCGGGCCAGCGCGAGGCGGTGAAGGTCTCGTTCGACGACACATGAAACCCGGGTCGCCGCCGGTGAGGTTCCATGAACTTTTTTGAGGCGCAGGCCCAGGCGCGTCGGCGCACCGCGCTGCTGGTGGTGCTGTTTGCATGGGCGGTGGCGGGCGTGACCCTGGCGGTGTATGCCGCCGTCAGCGCGATGGCTCCGTTTCTGGTCGATTACCGCGCAGGATTGCTCCAAGACTTTGCTTTCTGGGATGCCGGGCGCGCCGCCTGGGTGATCGGCGCGACGCTGACGGTGATTGTGGGCGGCAGCTTGTGGAAATCCTCGCGCCTGCGCCGCGACGGGGGCAAGGGCGTGGCCGAGGCGCTCGGGGGCCGGCAGATTCCGCCCCAGACGCGCGAACCGCTGGAGCGGCGGCTGTTGAACGTGGTGGAAGAGATGGCCTTGGCGTCCGGCATGCCGGCGCCGCCGGTGTATGTGCTCGAGGATTCGGGCATCAATGCCTTTGCAGCGGGATTCTCGACCGAAGACGCCGTCATTGGCGTGACGCGGGGCGCGATGCAACTGCTTTCCCGGGATCAGTTGCAGGGCGTGGTGGCGCATGAGTTCAGCCACCTGCTGAATGGCGACAGTCTCATCAAGATGCGGATGATGGGTCTGCTCTTCGGCATGACGCTGATCAGCGACATTGGCACGCGCGTCATCAGCGGCACGCTGGCCGCGGACGGACGCTATCGTGAACGTTGGAAGCGTGGTGTGTCACCACCGGCACTGTTGATTTTGGGCGCGCTGTTGTTTCTGGTCGGTCTGGTCGGCGCCGTGCTGGCCGATCTCATCAAGCGCGCGGTGTCGCGCCAGCGTGAATTTTTGGCCGACGCGGCGGCGGTGCAGTTTACGCGCAATCCCGAGGGACTGGCGGGTGCGCTGAAGGTGATCGGCGGCTACAAGGCCGGCGGGCGTGTGGCGCATGCGGCTGCCAATCAGGCCAGCCATTTCTTCTTTGCCAATGCGCTGAAATCCTCTTGGGGCGGCGGGAACTGGTGGACCACGCATCCGCCGCTCGTGGAGCGGATCCGCCGGCTCGATCCATCGTTTTCCGGCCGGTTGCCGAAGGTGAATGCGGGGGAGTTGGCCGCGCGCCTGCGGCGCGAGGCCGAAGCCTCGTACTCCGAACTGGCGGCATCCGAGGCCGGCGCACAGACGGCATTCTCGCCGGCGGGCGCCGTGGAGGCGGTGGGTGCGCCCGCGGCGCGGCATGTGCGCCAGGCGCGGCGGCTGCGCGAACGGATTCCGCCGGAGTTGCGGGAACTGGCGCATGAGCCTCATGCGGCACGGGCCATGGTGTTTGCCCTGCTGCTGGATGCAGACAAGGGCGAGCGCCGCAAGCAGCTGGATGCGCTGGAACAAGCGTGCGATCCGGAAGTGTTTCGCATGTTGCTGGATCTGTCGCCGAAGGTGATGGGGCTTGCGCCCGAATTGCGCCTGCCCTTGGCGGGGATGCTGTTGCCGGCCTTGGGATGTTTGTCGTTCGATCAATATTGTGCATTTCGCGCTGGCGCGCTGACGCTGATCCGCGCCGATGATCATGTGAGCCTGCGCGAATATCTGCTCTATCGTCTGATCATCAAGCATCTGGACATGCGCTTGGGCAAGTCCGCGCGGCCGCGCGAGCGTTTTCATTCGCTGGATGCGCTGATGAAGGATGCGCGGGTGATGCTGGCCTGGCTGGCGCATGCCGGAGCCACATGCCGGGCAGGCGCGGAATCCGCCTGGAAACGTGCGATGCAGACGCTGGGCGCGCCGGACGAGCGCTTGCCCGACACGCCGCCGCTGCGCGAACTGGATCGGGCCCTCGATCGCTGGCGGCAGGCTTCGCCCGTACTGAAGGAGCGGCTGTTGCATGCTTGCGCCGCTTGCGTGTTGGCCGATGAACGCGTGACGGTCAGCGAAGCGGATATCCTGCGCGTGGTGGCGGCCAGTCTCGATTGCCCGATGCCGCCGCTGATGCATGCGCATGCATCTTCCAATGATGAAGTGGTCGAGAAGGAGAAGGGCGGCATGTCGCCATCTCAGGCCGGAGATGCAAAACATGTCCATGTCCGGGGGCGATGGATGGCCGCCGTGATGGCGCTGGCGATGCCGACGATGTCCATCCAGGGAGGTGAAGCGATGACTTTGAGCATTTCATCCACGGCATTTGAGCACCAGGGGAGGATTCCTTCCCGCTACACCTGCGAGGGGGCGGATGTGTCGCCGCCGTTGTCGTTTTCCGGTACGCCGGAGGGAACCCGCAGCCTGGCGCTCATCGTGGACGACCCCGATGCGCCCGATCCCGCCGCGCCCAAAATGACTTGGGTGCATTGGGTGCTGTATAACCTGCCGGCGGATACGAACGGGTTGACCGAGGCGGTCTCCCGGCTGCCTGCGGGCACGCGGGAGGGATTGAACGACTGGCAGCACACCGGCTACGGCGGTCCGTGCCCGCCCATCGGCCGGCACCGCTATTTCTTCAAACTGTATGCGCTGGATGTTGTGCTGCCCGATCTGCATGAGCCCGACAAAGCCGGATTGGAGCGGGCCATGCGGGGTCATGTGCTGGAGCAGGCCGTGTTGATGGGCACCTACCAGAAAGGTGATGAGTGAGGTGATGCATGGGGTTGGCACTCGGGCCGTCCGCGCGTGTCATGACAGGCGGCGGATGCGGCACAGGAAGAAGCCGGTGGTCACCGGGCCGGGCAGGATGCGCATCGCTTGCGCCAGCGCCTCCGGCAGGTCGCGGCCCTGCCAGCGGGTCAGGCCCGGCATGCGGGGGATGCTCTCCGGCGGCTCGAACGGCTCGATGCGGATGGCCCCGCCGAACACGCGCAAGGCGTCGGCCACGACCTGTTCGTTCTCCTCCGGCGCGAACGAGCAGGTCGCGTAGAGCAGCAGGCCGCCGGGCTTCAGGCAGCGGATGCCGGCGCGCAGCAGGCCGCGCTGCTTGTGCCGCATCTCCTTGATCTTGCGCGGACTCCAGTAGCGGAAGGTGGCCGGATCGTCGGCGCGGAAGCGCGCCTCGCTGGAGCAGGGCGCATCCAGCATCACCCGGTCGCACGATCCCTCCAGCCAGCGCCATGCGCTGCGGCCGTCCATGCAGCGGGTCTCGATGCCCGCCATGCCGAGCCGATCCAGCACGCCGCGCAGCTTGAAAAAGCGCTTTTTCACCGCTTCGACGGCCACGAGCCGCCCGCGCCCCTGCATGCGCTGGTGGATGTGGCCGGTCTTGCCGCCGGGGGCGGCGCAGAGATCGAGCGCGACCTGATCGGGGCGGGGATCGAGCGCCCAAGTGGCCAGCATGCTGGAAAGCCCTTGCGGATAGAGCGCGCCTGTTTGCACCAGTGGGTGTGCCAGCGCCGCGTTGCGTTGTTCGGGCGGCAGCAGCACGGCCTCGGGTAGATGGGATGCCAGCGCCGGCGCGGCGAGCGGGGTCAGCCCCGCGTCGGTCAGCGCCGCTTGCGCGGCTTCCGGCGCCAAGCGCAGGGTGTTGACCCTGAACGCGGCAATGCGCGGCGCGGCGAAGCCGGCCATCGCGGCGTCGAAGGCCGCGTCCGGCAGGATGGCGCGCAGGCGCTGCACAAAGGCGTCGGGCAGGTTGGCGGAAGGATGACCCATGCGGGCGATGCTGGCAGCCCTTGGCGGGGGATGCACCGGTTTCAGGAGTCGGGATCGGCGTCGAGATGCCAGCGATGGCCGTCGAAACGGGCGATCAGGCCATGCTCGGGATAGCGGGCGACATCGCCGGCCGTGCGGTCGCCGATCTCGAGGTAGCGAACGGGCGCATCGGAGCGGTTGATGAGTTGATGCGGCGGGCCGCCGGCCGGAAAGCCGATGCAATCGCCCGGCCCGAGCCGGTGTTCATTTTCGCCGAAGCGCAGCGTGGGTGTGCCTTCGAGGATATAGATGAACTCGTCCTGCCTCTCGTGCGCGTGCATCAGCGCCGAGGCCGCGCCGGGCGCGAGCAGGGTCAGGTTCACGCCGAAGTTGTTGAGGCCGAAGGCATCGCCCAGCTTGCGCTTGGTGCGTCCTGCCATGTCCGCGTTCAGGTCGCCGGGGTAGAACCGGCTGCCTTGCGTGGCCGGAATCTCATCGGCTGGCATCGGCGGGCGCGGGTCAGTTTCGGGCATGGCATTCCTCCTCGATCGTGCGGCGAAAGGCGGCCTCCAGCCGCGAAAAGACCTCGCCCGGGCATTGC
>CAYVBG010000070.1:0-7712 GCA_964449205.1 uncultured Zetaproteobacteria bacterium
TTGCCCACGCCCGGCGGTCCGCTCATCAGCAGATGATGGCCGCCGGCTGCGGCAATCTCCAGCGCCCGGCGGGCCTGCAACTGGCCGCGGATGTCCGCCATGTCCGGTGCGTTGGATGCCGCCGGGCCGATGACCGGCGGCTCGGCGCGAGCCAGCTCCAACTCGCCGGCAAGATATTGCGCCACGTCCAGCAGCGTGCGGGCGGCGCGCACATCCACGCCTTCGGCCATCGCGGCTTCGGCGGCGTTGTCTTCCGGCGCAATGATGACAGCGCGCCCTTGTTCCCGCGCATGGAGGGCCAGGGGCAGTGCGCCGGGCACCGGATTGAGCCGGCCATCCAGCGCCAGTTCGCCGATGAGAAAACAGTCGCGAATGCGTTCCGCCCGCAGCTGACCGCTGGCGACCAGCAGTCCGACAGCCACGGGCAAATCGAAATGGGCCCCGTCCTTGCGGCGGTCGGCCGGCGCGAGATTGACCGTGATATGCCGCAGCGGGAACTCGAAACCGGAGTTGAGCAGCGCCGAGCGCACACGATCCCGCGCCTCGCGCACCGAGGCGTCGGGCAGGCCCACCATGTTCCATGCCGGCAAACCGCGCGACAAATCGACCTCGACATCCACGGCCTCGGCCGTCAGCCCCCGCAGGGCGGCGCTTGGCAACCGCGCCAGCATCGGTGCGCGCTATTTCCCGGATTGCCCGATGCGGGCCTCCAGTTCGGCGATGCGCGCTTCCAGTTCCTCGATTCGGGCGCGCGTCTTCTCCAGCATGGCCTCCGCCACCCGCATGCGCTCGCCGGTGACCACGTCCAGATCCTGCAACACGCCCGTCACCACAGCCTTCGCCTGTGCCTGCGCCTCGTCCTTCACGCCGCCCAGCACGCGCAGGCCGCCGGCGATTTTTTCCGCGATGTCGTCCAGCATTGCCTGATCCAGCGCCATGTCAGCCCTCCGCGAGGTTCATGATTCGTCGAAAGTGTAGCACCTGGCCACGGAGTTTACGACTTGCGGGCATGCTTGCCGGCCCTGGCGGCGGGCATTCGCGCCTTGATGTAGCCCCATTGCCCGGAAGGCAGGCGCAGGCGCAGCCAGCCGGCGCGGTGCGTTCGCGCCACTTCCAGCCGCGCCTTGGCGCGATACCATCCGATGCGCCCGGATTTCAGCTCCGGCTTTTTGTGGATATAGCGATAGCCGCGGAAATCAAAGCGCCGGCGCCCGCCGCGTCCGGTGGCCAATTCGCGCACCATCTTCATGATGGCTTTTTCCACCGCGGTCTCGCGCAACGCGCCATGCCGCACCCGCACGGCCACCGTGGTCAGTTTGGCGGTTTGCCGCCGGAGCTTGATGAGCCCGTCCAGACGCTCATTGCCAAACACGAGGCGATACCCATCCCGGTTTCGATCCGGCTCGAGGATGTCCACGTCCAGATCCATCCGGCGCAGGCTTTGCTGCACCGATGCCAGCGTGCGCGAGAGTCCCGCCGGCAGCCCCTCCTCTTCGGAGCGAAACAGGCTCACCGCGCCTTCCACCAGCACGCCCGGCACCGCCGCGATGGGCGCCAGCGCCGTGCAGCCGTTCAGGGTGGCCACCGTCACGGCCAGCGCGATCAAGCGCGTCATGCGCCCCATCGCTTCTCGCTTCCATCCGTGATGTCCAGCTGCATCATCAGTCGATCCACCATGAAATCCACCAGGTCTTCCAGCGATGCCGGCCGGTGATAGAAACCCGGCATCGCCGGCACGATGCGCGCGCCCAGCCGCGACAGCGTGAGCATGTGCTCCAGATGGATGGCCGACAACGGCGTTTCCCTTGGCATCAGGATCAAACGCCCGCCCTCCTTCAGCATCACATCCGCCGCGCGTTCGATCAGATTGTCCGAAGCGCCGGTGGCGATGCGGGCGAGTGTCCCCATCGAGCAGGGCGCCACCACCATGCGCCGGATGCCGGCCGAACCGGATGCCGGCGGCGCATACCAGTCGTCCAGCGCATGGCAGACCAGTCGACCTTCGCCGAGCCCCAGATGTCGGGACAGTGTCTCGCTCGCCGTGCCCGCCACCTCCGGAAGCACGAGATCCATCTCCTGCCGCAACACCAGCCGCGCCGCCTCCGACACCAGCACATGCAGGCGCACGTCCATCGCGCCCAGCCGCTGCATCAGCCGCAGTCCATAGGCCGCGCCGGATGCTCCGGTCATGGCGATGACAATTGCGTGTTCGGTGGTCGGCTTGCCCATGCGCGTTACTCTCCTGTTGCCCGATGCGTGCGACCGTGCGCCCGCTCACATGTTGAACCGCTCGCCGAGATAGAGGCGGCGGGCGTCGGGATGCGCGACGATTTCATCCGGCGCGCCCTGCACCAGAATCTCTCCGGCGTTCATCAGGTAGGCGCGATCGCAGATGGACAGCGTGTCGCGCACATTGTGATCGGTAATCAGAATGCCGATGCCGCGTTCCCGCAACTCGGCAATGATGGCCTGAATGTCCTCCACGGCAATGGGGTCCACGCCGGCGAATGGCTCGTCCAGCAACAGAAAGCGGGGTTCGGTGACCAGCGCCCGGGCAATCTCGGTTCGCCGGCGCTGGCCGCCGGAGAGCGTGTAGGCCTTCTGGTGCTGCACGCCTTCGATGCCCAGCTCCAGCAGCAGGGCCTCCAGTTTGTCCTCTACTTCCGCCTCGGGCATGTCCAGCGTTTCAAAGATGGCGAGCAGATTCTCGCGCACAGTCAGCCGCCGGAAGATGCTGGCCTCCTGCGGCAGATAACCGATGCCCCGGCGGGCCCGGTAGTGCATGGGCAGCCGGGTGACATCCTCGCCATCCAGCGCGATTTGCCCGGCATCGCAGGGCACCAGGCCGCACACCATGTAGAAGCTCGTGGTCTTGCCCGCGCCATTCGGGCCGAGCAAACCCACGCACTCGCCCGAATGCACGTCCAGGCTCACATCCCGCACCACGGTGTTGCCGCGGTAAGCCTTGCATAGCCCCCGCGCCGACAGATGATGCGCGTCGCTCACGGCAACACGCTCCCGCCTGCTGCGCCACCATCGTCGATGCGCAGCTTCACGCGGCCGTCCCGGCCTTTTCGCACCTCGGTGGTTCTGTCCTTCAGATGATGGATGATGGTCTCGCCTTCCAGCTGACCGCCGGGTCGGGTCATCACCGCGTGCCCGCTCAGGGTCAGCACCTGGGCGATGTTGTCCAGTACGGCCTTGTCGGCGCGCCCCCGCCTGTCGCCTTGGGTCATGCGCACGTGGCCGGTGGCCACGGCGCCGGTGATGCCGCCCTTCTCCGCATATGTCACTTTCAGGCGGTCGCAAAACAATTCGAAATCGTCGCGTGTCAGGTGAACGCGCCCGGTGAACAGGGCCTCCCGCTTCGCATGCCACACATCCAGATGATCGGCCTGAATCGCCACCGGCCCGGCTTGCGCGTCGACGGTGGAGATCAACAGCGCGGCCAGCGCCAGCCATGGCATCGTCCGCCTGCGTCCAGTCATGGCAACACCTCCAGCGCACCGGCGTGTTTCAGCGGCCGGTCGTCCTGAATCCATACGCCATGCGCGATGCGCAACCGCTGTTCGCCGCGCCACAGGGTGAGCCCCCGGCCGCGCGCCCGGGTATGCGCCCCGCGCAAACGAAACGCCCCCGCGATCACCAGCATGTCTGTTGCGTGTTCATAGCGCAGCTCCCCGCAGCTCAGCAACCAGTCGCGGTAATGCACGCGCACATGCCCCCGAAAGCGCACCCGACGGGTCAGCGGCTCGAACCAGGCTTCGCGGCCCGTCACCGGCACGCGCTCGCCTTGGTCGGTGAACAGCTCCAGCTCCGGTTCGATCAAATGCATTGTGCCGGAGATCTGCTGCTCCGCGCGTGTCGCCCGAAGTCGCCACAGCGTGCGACCGGATTCGCGTTCCACAATCAGCGGTTTTTCCACCTGCGCCCCGGATTCCGCGGCCCGGTCGTTTCCGGCCGGCAGTTGTGGCGTGTCTCCGGCGCGCCACATCAGCCATGCCGCAGCCAGCATGCTGCCTGCGGCGAGCCCGAGGCAGGCCCACTTCATCCATGTCCACGACACACGCTGTATCGGCAAGGTTCATGCGCTCCAGCCGCAATCCGCGGGCGATACACCATAGCGTTCGCCGATCACCCGATCCCAGGCGCCATTGGCCAGAATCAGGCCTTCGGCCGCTTGCCGCACCGCGCCGCCGCCGCCCGGCAGGTCGGAGCGCCAGTCGGCATGGGCCAGTGCCGCGGGATGGGCGTCGGCCGGCGCAAATCCCAGTCGGCAGGCGCGCATGGGCGGCACATCCAGCACGTCGTCGCCCATGAAGGCGCTGGCATCGGCGCCAACACCGGCGGCGTCGATCACTTCGCGCAGGCCCTCCATTTTGTCCAGGCATCCTTGCACCACATGCCGGATGCCCAAATCCTCGGCGCGGCGCGCCACCACGCCGGATCGCCGTCCGGTGATGATGGCCACCTCGATACCGGCGCGTTGCAACAGTTTGATGCCGTGACCGTCGCGCACGTTGAAGGCCTTGGTTTCGCGGCCGTCATCGTCCATGAAGATGTGTCCGGCCGTCAGCACGCCGTCCACGTCCAGCGCAAGCAAGCGAATGCCACGCGCGAGGTTTATCGGGAATCCCGGAATGCCGGCCTTCACGCCATACCCGCCTGCAACAGGTCGTGCAGATGCACCACTCCTTCGGGCCGTCCGGCCTCATCCACGACAAACAGTTGCGTGATTTTGTGATCCTCCATCAGGCGCACGGCCTCGCCGGCCAGATGATCGGCGCCGATGGTGCGTGGATTGCGGTGCATCAGCCGGCCGACCGGCGCATCCAGCGTCATGCGCCCGGTTTCCATCAGGCGGCGCAAATCGCCATCGGTGAGGCAGCCGGCGAGTCGCTCGCCGTCGAGCACGCCGACGATGCCAAGTCGCCCGGCTGTGATGGCCATGATAGCGTCCTTCAGGGGCGCGTCGGCGGGAGCCAGCGGCATCGCGTCACCTGCGTGCATCACATCGCGCACACGCATCAGCCGTCGCCCGAGGCTCCCGGCCGGATGGAAGCGGGCGAAATCCTCGGGGCTGAAACCGCGTTGTTCCAGAATGGCCACCGCCAGGGCATCGCCCAGCGCCAGCGCGGCCGTGGTGCTGGACGTTGGCGCAAGATCGTGCGGGCACGCCTCGCGCGCCACGGCCACATGCAGCACCATGTCCGCATGTCGGGCCAGGGTGGATCGGGGGTTGCCGGTCATCGCGATGATGGATGCGCCCAGGCGCTTGATGATTGGCAACAAGCGCACCACCTCATCGGTCTCGCCGCTGTGTGAAAGCGCCAGCACGGCATCCTGTCGGGCAATCATGCCCAAATCGCCATGCTGGGCCTCGGCCGCATGCACGAAGAAGGCCGGCGTGCCGGTGGAAGCGAAGGTGGCCGCGATTTTGCGGGCGATGATGCCGGACTTGCCCATGCCGACCACGACCAGGCGCCCCTCCAGGGTCAGAATCCGGTTGACGGCAAGGCAGAAGTCCTGATTCAACGCTGCAGCCACGGCGTCGATGGCGTCGCGTTCGGCGGCCAGCACGCGCCGCGCGGCGGCCAGCCAGGTTTCGTGTTCCGGCCGAGGGTCGGCCCGAAGCGGGTGCTTGGCGTTCATGCTCACTCCCAGGCAAGCAGAATGGGGCGCTGTTCCAGGCGCGCCAGCCGGTGTTTGGCCATCTGAGCGAATCGCGCCCGCTCGGCGGTCGGGACGGGCCGGGCGGGTTTGCGGCGGATGGTCAGCGGATTCACCGCTCGCCCGCGCACCCGAAACTCGAAATGCAAATGCGGCCCGGTGGCCAGCCCGCTCATGCCCACATAGCCGATCACCTGTCCCTGATGCACATGCGCGCCGCGACGGATGCCGCGGGCGAACCGACGCAGGTGGCCATAGGCTGTGGCGTGCATGTGATTGACGTGACGGATCAGGATGAACCGTCCATAGCCTCCCTTCCGGCCGGCGAACACGACACGGCCATCGCCCACGGCGCGCACGGGAGTGCCCATCGGCGCGGCGTAATCCACTCCGCGATGGGCGCGGGTGTAGCCCAGAATGGGGTGCTTGCGCGCCAGCGAGAAGCGCGAGGAAATGCGCGTGAACCGCACCGGCGCCTTCAGGTAGGTTTTGCGCATGCTGCGTCCGTCCGGCGCGTAGTATTCCACCCGACCATCGGGCAAGCGATACCGGATGGCGCGATACACATGCCCCTGGTTGATGAATTCCGCTGCCTCGATCACGTGGCCCAGCAATCGCCCCTCGCGGTCGTATTGCTCGGAGAGCAGCACCCGAAACGAGTCGTGCGGACGGAGATCGCGTGCGAAGTCCACATCCCAGGCGAAGATGTCCACCAGGTTCATTGTCGTGCGCTCATCCAGCCCCGCGCGGGCGGCGGCGGCGAACAGGCTGCCGGTGATTTCTCCGGCTGCGACTGTTTCACGCGTGGCGGCCACGCGCGGCAGCATTTCAGCCTGCCATTGGCCGCCGGCATCGCGCAAGCGCAGCAGACGCCGTGCGTCCACGTCGTAGAACACGTCGGTTACCTGGCCTGTATCCACGCGTTCGAATCGGTGACCGGCCACAATGCGGCGCAAGTCCCAGGCGGGCCGTGCGGCGGTCAACATGCGCGTGATTTCGGCCTGCGGAAAGCCGAGACGGGCGAGCACGCTTACCGCGGCGTCGCCGGCGCGCACGCGCGATGATCGACGCGTCGGCACCTGCGGAGCGGCTGCGGGCGCGGTCGCGTCCAGCCATTCCTCGTGCATCGGCGGCGCCGTGTTTGCCACCACCGGCTTGCCGCCGCCCAAGGCCAGAGCTCCCGCAACCAGCACGGCAACCAGGACCGCGCCCATGCGGACGCGGCGTCGCAGGGGGGCATTCGCGCGCGGGGCGGCTGCCTCGATTCCGGCCGCAAAATCGCGACGCATGGATTCGTGTGTGCGCAAATATCCTCCAGTTGTGCGGCGCGGCTTCCATTCCGGGCATGGCGCGGAAGCACGTCCCGCCGTGATTCTCGCATGCTTCAGGCAAACGCGAGGCTTGTCAAAGCCCGGCCGCACACCTTACCCTCCCCGATGCACCGGAAATGTGACGGAGGACGCAAATGCCCAGCTTCGACATCGTGTGTGAAACCGACATGCAGGAAATGGACAATGCGGTGAACCAGACGCGCAAGGAAATCACCACCCGTTATGATTTCAAGGGCGGACGCTCCAGCATCGGGTTGCAGGACGACGTTGTCACCATTGTTGGCGACGACGAATACAAGGTGAACGCCGTGGCCGAAATCCTGCGCGGGCGGATGGCGCGCCGGAAGCTCGATCCGAAATGTCTCGATTACGGTCCCGTCGAAGACGCCAGCGGCGGCACGAAGCGACAGGTCATCCGCATCAAGCAGGGCATCAGCCAGGAGCTGGCGAAGCAAATCGTCAAGCGCATCAAGCAGCAAAAAATGAAGGTGCAGGCCGCCATCCAGGGGGATCAGGTGCGCGTGTCGGGCAAGAAACGCGACGACCTGCAGGCCGCGATCGCGCTGGTGCGCGAAATGGAGGCCGACCGGCCGCTGAGGTTCACGAACTTCCGGGACTGATCGGGGCGGCGTCAACCGCCGTCGCCATACAGACCTTCCAGCACCTCCCGGTATTGCGCATATACCTTGGGGCGCTTGATTTTCATCGTTG
>CAYVBG010000071.1:0-7654 GCA_964449205.1 uncultured Zetaproteobacteria bacterium
CCGTCGAACAACGCCCGCGCATGCGGGATCAAGGCCGCCTCGACCTGCTCGCGCGCGGCTTCCACGCCCAGCCGCGCCATGCTGGTCACCGGCGCATCGCGCAGGCCGCAGGGCACGATGCCCCGGAAATGCGCCAGATTCGGGCGGATGTTCAGCGCGATGCCGTGAAACGCGATCCACTTGCGGCAGCGCACGCCGAGCGCCGCGATCTTCGCGCCATGCGCCCACACGCCGACGCCGCGCGCATCCCGCCCGGCCTCGATGCCGAAATCGGCCAGCGTGCGAATCACCATCTCCTCCAGCCGGCGGACATGGCGGTGCAGATCGCGCTCGGCGCGAAGATCGGCAATCACATAGCACACGAGCTGCCCCGGGCCGTGGTAGGTGACCTCGCCGCCGCGGCCGGTCTCGAACACCGCGATGCGCTCGCCGTCGATCTCGCGCGCCAGCACATCGCGCATGCTGCCGGAGGTGCCGATGGTGTAGGTGGGCGGGTGCTCGGTCAGGATCAGGGTTGTTTCGCCGCGACCCGCGATCAGTTCCGCAACCAGCGATTCCTGCTCGGCCAGCGATGCCGGGTAGGGCTGGCACGCATGCCGGATCAGCCGCACGCCTCGGCCACCCGCCGGGAGGACGGCACGGGCGCTTCCTCGGCCCGCAGGCCCAGCCGCTCGAACAGGGCGCGGTCGCGCTCGGCGGCCTGATTGCCGGTGGTCAGCAGCTTTTCGCCGTAGAAGATCGAGTTCGCGCCGGCCAGAAAGCACAGCGCCTGCATCTCCTCGCTCATCTCCTCACGCCCGGCCGACAGCCGCACATGGCTGGCCGGCATCGTGATGCGGGCCACCGCGATGGTGCGGATGAACTCGAAGTTGTCGATGCCTTGGGTGAAGCGTTCGTCCTGCGCCACCGGCGTGCCCTCCACGCGCACCAGCATGTTGATCGGCACGCTTTCCGGATGCGGCTGCATCCGCGCCAGTTGCGCGATCAGCCCGGCGCGGTGGCGGCGGCTCTCGCCCATGCCGACGATGCCGCCGCAGCAAACACTCATGCCGGCCGCGCGCACATGGCGCAGCGTGTCCAGCCGGTCCTGATAGGTGCGGGTGCTGATGATTTCGCGGTAGTAGTCGGGATCGGTGTCGAGGTTGTGGTTGTAGTAGTCCAGCCCCGCCTCGCGCAGCCGCCGCGCCTGTTCGCCGGTGAGCATGCCCAGCGTGGCGCAGGTTTCCATGCCCATCGCCTTGATTTCTCGCACCATCTCGCAGACCAGCTCGAACGCGCGCCCCTTCGGCTCGCGCCAGGCCGCGCCCATGCAGAAACGGGTCGCGCCCTTGGCCTTCGCGGCGCGGGCGGCGGCCAGCACCTCTTCCTTCGCCATCAGCAGCTCGCGCTCGACTCCGGTGTCGTAGTGCGCGGACTGCGGGCAGTATTTGCAATCCTCCGGGCAGCCGCCGGTCTTGATGGAGAGCAGGGTGGAGAGCTGCACGACGTTCGGATCGAAATGCGCGCGGTGCGCCTGCTGCGCCCGGAAGATCAGGTCGTTCAACGGCAGATCGAACAAGGCCTCGATTTCGTCCACCGTCCAGTCGTGTCGCACCGTCATCGCATCACTCCGTCAACCAGGATGCGCCGCAGGGTAGACGGACAAGCCATGCGGCGCAAAGCCCCATCAGGGCGAAAGCGCGCCCTCGATATTGGCCAGAAAGGGCGCATACTGAATCAGCCATGCTGAAAGCATGCTGAAACTGCCGACAAACATCAGCGCGCCCACCAACATCAGCAACACACCGGACATCACCTCCACCGCATGCAAATGACGGCGAAACCCGTGCATCCAGTGGATGAAACGGTGAGTGGCGGCGGCGGCGAGCAGAAACGGCACGCCCAGTCCGGCCGAATAGACCGTCAGCAGGGCCACACCGTGCATCACATCCCGCTGCGCGCCGGCCATGGCCAGAATCGCGCCCAGAATCGGGCCCACGCACGGTGTCCAGCCAAAGGCGAAGGCGCCGCCCAGCGCCAGCGCACCCAGCGCATGCGTGGCGCGCACGCCCTCGGTGTTCAGATGGACGTCCATCATCAAAAAACGAATGCGAATCAGCCCCGCATAGTGCAGGCCGAAGAGGAAAATGACCGCGCCGGCGAGCTTGCCCAATAGTTGCAGATGCGCCAGCAGCCACTGGCCGATCAGCGTGGCCGACGCACCCAGTGCAATGAACACCAAGCTGAATCCGGCGATGAACCACAGGGACTGCATCATCGCCCGGCGACGCAGTCCGGCGTCTTCGTGCTTCAGCGCATCCACCGACACGCCGCTGATGTAGGATAAATAGGCCGGCACCAGCGGCAGCACGCAGGGCGACAGAAACGACAGCAAGCCAGCCATCAGCGCGCCGGCGAAGCTCACCTCGATCATGCCGGCGCCTCCGCGTTGCCGCAAACCCAATCACGGTATTCGGCCGAGGCCTCGATCTCCCACCAGACCAGCTCGGGGAGCTCATAGGGATGCTCGCGCGCCAGCCACGCCAGGGCAGCATCCAGCCGTGCGCGTGGGGTCTTGGCCGCCAAGACCCATTCGCGGGCCTCCTCCACGGCGCCGCGCCAACGATAGACCGAGGCCACCGGCGCGGACACCTGCACGCAGGCGGCCAGCCCTTGCTCCACCAGGCCGCGAGCCAGCTGCCGGGCCGCATCTTGACGATCCAGTGTCGTCATCAGCATGATAAGGGTTGTGTCCATGCCGCGACGATAACGCATGGGACGCCGGGGCAGAAGCCCGAAACCACGGGAGGAGGAAGCCATGAGCGACGCCATTCAGTCCGTGCTCAATGAGGAGCGCGTTTTTCAGCCACCGCGCGACGACCGCGCCCGCGTGCCGGACATGGACACTTTCCACGCGCTGCGCCGCCGGTTCGCGGACGACTTCGATGGCACATGGGCCGAACTGGCGCGCGAACATCTGACATGGCACGAACCGTTTCTGCGCGTGCTGAATGCCGAGCGCGCGCCGTTCTTCCGTTGGTTCGAGGATGGCCGGCTCAATGTGACCGAAAACTGTCTGGACCGGCATGTGGCGGCGGGCCTGGGCGATCGCACGGCCATCGTGTGGGAAGGCGAGCCGGGCGATGTGCGCCGCATCAGCTATGCGGAACTGCTGGCCGAGGTCTGCCGCGCGGCGAACGCGATGAAGGCGCTGGGCATCGAGCCGGGCGACCGGGTGGTCATCTACATGCCTATGATTCCCGAGGCGGCGGTGGTGATGCTGGCCTGCGCCCGCATCGGCGCCACGCATTCGGTGGTGTTCGGCGCGTTTTCGGCCAGCGCCCTGCGCGAACGCATCGAGGACGCCGGCGCGAAGCTGATCGTCACGGCCGATGGCGGATGGCGACGCGGCGCGGTTCACGCGCTCAAGCCCAAGGTGGACGAGGCGCTGGAAACCGGCTGCGACACAGTGCGGCATGTGCTGGTGGTGCGTCGCGCCGGCAACGATACTACCATGAAGCCGGGACGCGACATTGCATGGGAAGACGCGCTGAAAGCGCAACCGGCGGACTGCGAACCCGCGTCGCTGGATGCCGAGCATCCGCTGTTCATCCTCTATACCTCCGGCTCGACCGGCAAGCCGAAGGGCATCGTGCACGCCTCGGCCGGCTACCTGCTTTGGGCCCGGCTGACCATGCAGTGGGTGTTCGATTTCCGTCCGGAGGAGGATGTGTTCTGGTGCACGGCGGATGTCGGCTGGATCACCGGACACACCTACACCGTGTATGGCCCGCTGGCCTGCGGCGGCACGACGCTGATGTACGAAGGCGTGCCGACCCACCCCGATCCGGGCCGGCTGTGGAAGATTTGCGCCGATCACGGCGTCACCGCGTTTTACACCGCGCCAACCGCGATCCGCGCGCTCATCAAGGCGGGCGACGAATGGCCGGCCCGGCACGACCTGTCGCGCCTGCGCATCCTCGGCACGGTCGGCGAGCCGATCAATCCCGAGGCGTGGACATGGTATCATCGCGTGATCGGCGGCGGCCGCTGTCCGATCGTGGACACCTGGTGGCAAACCGAAACCGGCGGCCACATGATTGCGCCGTTGCCGTTCGCCACGCCCGAAAAACCCGGCTCGGCCACGCTGCCCCTGCCCGGCATCGATGCCCAGGTGGTGGACGGCGACGGCAAGCCGATGCCGCCGAACACGGGCGGCATGCTCGTCATCGCCCGCCCGTGGCCATCCATGCTGCGCGGCATCTGGGGCGATCCCGACCGCTATGTCGAAACCTACTGGCGCAAGTTCGATGGCCGCCTGTATTTCGCGGGCGACGGGGCGCGCCGCGACGCGGACGGCTATTTCTGGATCATGGGCCGGGTGGACGACGTGCTCAACGTCTCCGGCCACCGGCTGGGCACGATGGAAATCGAATCGGCGCTGGTGTCGCATCCCGCGGTGGCCGAGGCGGCGGTCGTCGGGCGACCGGATGCGATCAAGGGCGAGGCGATCTGCGCTTTTGTCGTGCTGAAAACCGAACCGTCCGAGGCGCTCAAGGATGAACTGCGCGCGCATGTGGCCCGGGAAATCGGCCCCATCGCGAAGCCGGATGCCATCCGGTTTGCGGACAACCTGCCCAAGACCCGCTCCGGCAAAATCATGCGCCGCCTGCTGCGCGACATCGCCGCAGGCCGGGAAATCCGGCAGGATATGTCCACGCTGGAGGATCAGCGAATCCTGGAACAGTTGCGACAGGAGTAGCCCGACGCAACACCCACGCTTCGCTCCATGACGCACCGGCATCTCTTTCGCCATCCGGTGGGCCGCATGCCCGGGCCGGCGCGCTGGTATCTGGCGTCGCTGGCCATGCTGGCGCTGTTGCTCACAGCCGCGCATTTCGCGGTGCAGGCGCACATCCAGCGCACCATGCGCGCCGCCGTCGAACGCCTGCTCGTCCGTCATGGCGGCGGCGCGGCCAGCGTGCGTTACCACCTGCTGCGCGGCGCACTGACCCTGCGCGACATTCATCTTCGACAAAATGCTGCCTCGCTGCGCATTGGTCGCGCCACGCTCCAGGTCTCCGCCCACGCGATGGGCTCCGGCACGCCGGGCATCACCCTGGCGCGGCTGGACGACGTGCGGATCACGCTGCCGGCGTCCGCGCTGACCCGGGAGTCGATCGACCGTGACAACATGCCGCAGGCCTGGCTGAAGGCGCTGATGCACGCCGACATCGTACAGGTGCGTCGTGGCGTGTTGCAGTTCAACGGACAAGCGAAGGGCGATCATGCCGCGGGGTGGCGGGTGCATGACATCAACGGAGAGATTCGCCCCTGCACATTCCGTTTCAGCGCCCGCGGCGCAACCGGCCATGTCGCGATCGACGGCCGATGCAGCGATGAAGGCTGGCAAGGCGATTTGCGCCTGCAACGCCTTCCGGCCGTCTGGCTGACCCGCGCCCTGAAGTTGAACGACGCGCCGCGCGGAGCCTTGATCGGCGGGCTGCGTTGGCGCACGACGGACGCCGGCCTGCGGCTGAATGGCGACATGCGCCTGGACGGGCGTGCGCGGGCGACCGCACAGCTGCAAGCCGACATCGCCGGCGACATGGCTCAGGCGCATATCGTGGCCCGCGATTGGCCGCTGGCCGGCTGGACGTCCGCCTGGCCCGCCATCCTTGGCCGCGCGCCGAAGGCCGGCAACTGGAGCGGCGACATCGAGATCACGCACGGCACCAAGGGTTGGCGGATGCATGTTTCGCACGGGAAGGCGCGCGATCTGGTGCTGGGAGGCAACGCCCTGCCGGATTGGCACATCGATCTTGTCGAAATCGAAGGCGGCGACCTGGACTGGAGCAAGCGGCGAGCCGACCTGGCGCGCGGGCATATCCGGGGTGCGCGCCTGTCGATGCTCCCGACCGCGCGACCCCGGCCGCCTTCTCCCTGGCACTGGCGCATCGGCCGGCTGGAAATGGAGGATGTGCAACCGGAGTTGCGCTGGCCGGGCGCAAGCGACGGCTCGCCCCATCGTTTCGCGTTACCGCCCATGCATGGCCGCCTGACCCTGACGGACGACGGACGGATGCACTGGCGGACCGAAAGCGACGGCAACGAAGGCTGGACGCTGGAGGGGCAAGGCCGGGTGGCCGCGCTCGACATGCGCATCGTGGCGCGGCAGGCATCGCTGGCCGCATTGCGGCCGCTGCTGCCAAAGATATCGCTGATTGGCGAACAGGGGCCGGTGCGCGTCCGCGGCGAAGCGCGCCTCGATCTGCGATTGCGGCAATACGCCGACCGGTGGAGCCTCCGGGGGGAAGCGGTGCTGGCCAATGTGATGCTGGCGCAGGGCGGAGATGTGTTCCGTGCCGGGACCATGCGCATTCCGCTGGAGCAGCTGGACATTCCGCGGGCACCTGCAACACCGCCGGCCACGGAGGCCTCGCATGCCGAAGGCCGGACGCTGGTTCGGGCACTGGGCGATGTCCGCGTCCGCCAATGGAGCTATCAGGCCGCACTCCACCCCATTCCCCGATCCATGCAGGCCTCCCCCTCGCCCGTGATGTGGCCCGACGGGCTGAATGCCGCATGGCGGCTGCGCTCGCTCGTGTTCGAGGAAGGTCGCATCAGCATCGGCCATGCGGACGCCTTTTGGGCGGATCATGCGTGGATCCGCATCGGACGACTGACACCGGGCAAACGCGCCCGTTTCAAGGCGCGGGCGCGCCTCGGCGGCGGCATGTTCCGCGCCACGGGCTGGCTGTCGCCCCATGCCCGGCCTTGGCGGTTGCGTCTGCTGGCACGCTTGAACGACGCCCTGCCCTTCTTTCTCAACGACTGGCTGGCCGCTTCCGGTGCGCCCCGGCTGATTCGTGGTCGTCTGAGCGCCTCGCTCGACATTCGTCCGCACGGGAAACGGGCATGGAAGGCCACCCTGGCGCTGACCCTGAAGCATGGGGCAACCGAAGCAGGCGCGTTTCCCGACGATCCGCTGGCGACATTGACCGGGCTGGATTTGCAAACCCTGCTGGCCCGGTTCGGCGCCAAACGCGAAGCCACCGTTCGCTTGCGTCTTGCCGGAGACTGGGCTGGCCGGCCGCCTGCGCTGAGCCGACTGGGACGGGCACTGGTGTCGAACATGAGGGCGCGTGCCGCTGCCATGCCGCACCACCAAGCCACCCAACCGCCGCAGCGCGTGATCCTGGCCGGCATGCGTCTGTATCGCGGCCGGGTGTTCACACACAACGAGCGTGTGCGACTGCGCAAGGTCATCCGGCGTCTGCACACGCATCCCCGGCTCATCGTGGAACTCGTGCCGCGCCTGGGCGCGCATGAGCCGGATGCAGAGCTTGGCCGTCGTGTCCGCCGCACCCAGTCGCGCATCGAACGCTACATGCGGGCGCGCGGAGTGAAACCCGATCGCATCTATCCGGTATGGCCCACGCTGGAACACCGTGGCGGCGACACCACAGGAATAGACATCGTGGCGCTTCAACCATAAACGCCAAATCGCGCCAATGGTTCAGGGGCGGCCATGCTTCCGATAGCATGCGCCGCCTCCGAACACCGGGCCTGCCCGCGCTTCGGCAAAACCCGGCCAGATGGCCGCCATGAGGAATCCGACATGACCGTTCGCACCCGTTTCGCGCCGTCGCCCACCGGCATGCTGCATATCGGC
>CAYVBG010000072.1:0-4357 GCA_964449205.1 uncultured Zetaproteobacteria bacterium
CATCACCGGCTTTCAGACCGGCTTTTTCTGCCGGAGAATCTTCTTCCACTTCTTTTTGACGATACCTTTGCCGCCGGGATCGACAAACACCGGAAAATCGATGCCGTGTTCATCCACGAATGCTCTTACATCATCCGGATTGTTGTCCACGGACAATGCGGCCACCATGAACCTGTCGTTCGGCAAGATTCGGGAAAGCCGGATCAGGTCGGGCATTTCCTTGCGGCAGGGCGGACACCAAGTGGCCCAAATGTTGAGCACGACCACCTTGCCGGCGAACAGCTCCCCGCTGTGGATGACTGTGCCCGACAGATCCCGGAGCTTCATTTCGGGCAGCGCATCGCCCTTGTCCACGTTCGGGTCAGGCCGCTCGATGCATCCACCGAGCGCGAGCATCATCGCCAGCAGAATGACGTGCCGGCGCAGCATCTCACTCGATGCCGGCCTGGCGCTGCTTGCTGCGCACCCAGGCGATGATGTGGCGCATGTCCTCAATGCGCACGGAGCTTACGGGCGGCATGTCGCCGAACTGCCAGTGATGCTGACGCGAACCGTTGGCGGCGGCGCGGTAGAAGGCAAAATCGTCGTGATGTGAGGATTTGTAGATGTCGTGAATCAGCGGCGGCCCCTGATCGGTGCCCATCGCGTCCTGGCCGTGACAGGCAGCGCAGTTGGCAAGGAACAACTGCTTGCCCAAGGCCAGGTCCACGGGCGGCATGGCATTCATGCCGGTGGACGAGGTTGTCTTGTCGCTGGCTGGCGGCGTGGCATTGTCGCTGCACGCGGCCAGTCCGATGCCGGACAGAATCATCAGAAGTGAGAGGGTTTGGGGTTTCATGGTTTGCTCCTTTGGATGGGATTTGGTGTTGTTCAAAGCAGGGTTTTCTCAAGGTTGCCAAGCGCCGGAAACAGGTTCAGCAGCCAGCCGGAAAGCAGGCTGAAGCTGCCGGTGAAAATGAGCAGTCCGACCAGCACCAGCAGCGCTCCCGAGACCTTTTCAATCGTGGCCAGATGATGCCTGAACTCGTGGCTCCAGCGCAGGAAGGCATTGGTGCCCAGTGCTGCCAGCAGGAAGGGAACGGCCAGCCCGGCCGAGTAGGCCGCAAGCAGCAGCACGCCGCGCATCACTTCGTTCTGCATGCCCGCAATGGTGAGGATCGCGCCCAGAATGGGGCCGACGCAGGGCGTCCAGCCAAACGCGAAGGCGCCGCCCAGCAACAGCGCGCCTGCCCGGCTGGTGGCGCGCAGCCCGTCTGTTTCAAGGCGGGCTTCGGCCATCAGCAGCGGGATGCGGATCAGACCCGTGTAGTGGATGCCGAACACAACAATGATGAGCCCGGCGATTTTTTCGAGCAGGCCCATGTGCGCCATCAGCCAGCGCCCCAGCAGTGTCGCCGATGCGCCCAAGGCGATGAACACGAGACTGAATCCGGCCACGAAACACGCCGCCTGGGTCAGCACGCGCATCCTGGAAACGGGACGCTCGCCCGCCACCCGGAGTTCGCTGACCGCGACCCCCGAGATATAGGAGAGGTAGGCCGGTGTCAGCGGCAGTACGCATGGCGACAGGAAGGACAGCAGCCCGGCCAGCACCGCGCCCATCAGTGAGACCTCGATCATGGACGCACCTCCGGGCTGGAGAGGGCCGGTATGGCGGTGCAAGAGACGACAAGGCCGCGCAATGCCATCAGAACCCCCTCAGTGCCACGGCTCGTTCCACGCGCTGCAGGGCGATTTCATAGGCCGCCGTGCGCATATCCGCGCGGCGGGTGCGCGCGTGCTCGACCACCGTGTCGCAGGCGTGGCGCAAGCGGTCTTCCAACAGCCGGAGCGTTTTTTCCTTGCTCCAGGGAAAACGCTGGATGTTTTGCACCCACTCGCACCACGAGGCGATGACGCCGCCGGCATTGGCCAGAATGTCTGGCGCAATGACAATACCGCGCTCGCGCAGCGTATCATCCGCCATGTGGGTGACGGGCATGTTGGCTGCCTCAACCACCAGGCGTGCCTGCACGTCGCCCGCATTGCCGCAATGAATCACACCTTCCATCGCGGCCGGAATCAGGACATCGCACGGCAGTGCGAGAAGAGCCTCGTTGTCGATGGGGCGGGCACCATCCAGCCCTTCAAGACGTCCGTGCTCGCGCACATGCCGCATGGCGGCGGCCACGTCCAGCCCCTGGTCGTTGCAAACACCACCGTGAATGTCGGAGATCGCGATGATGCGCGCGCCCATGCGGCTCAGTCCCAAGGCCGTGTGCATGCCCACATTGCCAAAGCCCTGGATGACGATGCGCGCCTCCTTCAGCGGAAGATCCAGCAGCCCGCACATATGATCGACAATGAATGCGACGCCGAATCCCGTGGCCTCCAGGCGCCCGTCCGCGCCGCCCAGCTCCACCGGTTTTCCGGTGACCACGGCCGGCGCGTGGCCATGGGATTTGCCGTATTCATCGAAAATCCAGGCCATGATTTGAGGATTGGTGTTCACATCGGGCGCGGGGATGTCCTGCTGTTCGCCCAGCAGGGGCGCCATCTTCTGGGTGAAGCGGCGGGTCAGGGTCTCCAGTTCGTCGGGTGCCAATGTGGCGGGATCCACAGCGATGCCGCCTTTGGCGCCGCCGAAGGGAATGTCCACCAGCGCGGTCTTCCAGGTCATCAGTTGCGCCAGAGCACGGATTTCTTCCAGCCGCACGGAAGGGTGAAAGCGCAAGCCCCCTTTGAACGGACCGCGCGCGTGATTGTGCTGGATGCGGTAGCCGGTGAAGGTGCACAGTGTTTCCTTGCCGTGTTTTCGCACCTTCAGCGGAACCTGCACGGTCACTTCGCGAAAGGATTGCAGCAGCAGATCCCGCTGGCTGGCGTTCAGCTTCAGTCGCTGGATGGCCCGGTCGAGAAACACCGACTGGCTGTCCTGGCAGCAGCAGACGAGATCTTCATTCATCGCCGCGTTCCTCCGGCGTGTAGCCGAGTTCCCGTATGGCCTGGTCGGCACGGAGCAACGAGAAGCCGTCGCTGGCTTCGATCCAGACCAGGCCGCTCTTGTGATCGCCCCGTGCGTCGTACACGTCATCGAGTTTCAGCAACGCCTTGCGAATGGTGGACTCGCAGCCCGCACATTTCATGTCGGTGATGCGAATGGCGAGATGTTTCATGGCATGCCTCCTTTTCCGGCCGTTGAGAAATCCCACTCCGGATAGTAGGCCCCGGCGGAGTGGGGTTTCCCGTCGAGCATGAATTCCACGGTCATCCAATGTCGCCCCTGTTCGTGGTTCAGGTTGTAGATGGCCATGTTCCACACGCCCATGCGCTGCATGGGCTTTTCCTCGCGACTCCCATCCGGATGCCGGACCCGCGAGACCATGCGCGGGACGGGAACAGGTTTGCCGTTCCGCTCCACGACCACCATCAGGTGGTACTGCTCCTTGCTGTAGCGCATGCCCTTGGGCGAGCGCATGACATGGAATACCACCGTCAGGTTGTCCTCGATGCCCTTGCGGACGATGAAACCCGATTCATGGCGCATGGCCGCCTTGCCTGAACGAGCGTGATTTTCAGCCAGACCGGCATTCGGGATGGAGATGAGCGCCAGCGTCAGGACGAGCAATGCCGGCATGGCGCCAGGAGCGTGCCGGGTGGTCATGGCTTCGCCCCCCCACTGGTGTAAACGATGCCGGTAAAGTGTTTCTTTCCGTCCGGCGTCTTGAACAGCACCATGATGCGGTGATCGCCGGGATGACCGAGATCGTAGGCGGCCATGTACCAGTCGCCCATGCGCATCATCATCTTGCTTTCCGATTGCTCGCCGGGATGCACGACCTTGGAGTTGATGAGCAGCTGGTTCACGGTTTTTCCGTGTTGCGCCACTTTGATCATGAGATGGTGGGAGCCGCCCTTGCCCTGTCCGGCGGGTGCTTTCATGATGTGGAAGGTGACTTGGTACCCGTCCACCTCCCGGGAGGCCATGAACGCGCCTTTTTTGTGCATCTGCGCGTGCATGCCCGAATGCATGCCGGCCATGTCACTCTGCGCATGATGCCCGTCTGCTTTATGGCGCGGTTCGTCCGCGCTGGCCAGCGCGGGGACGGCAACCAGCGCCAGCATGGTCATGATTCGGATTGGATGGTTCATGTCGGTGCTCCTTTGTCCGGGTTGCATGAGGTGTCGGTGATGGCTCATTGGTCACGGCCCGACGGGTGATGCGGACCGCCCATGTGCTGCTTCTTGTGCTGGATGTCGGACATCGGACGCGCCGCTTCGTCGCGCTGCATGTGTTGCTCTCCATCCTTGTGATGGCGCAGGCCGCCCATGTGCTGCTTCTTGTGCTGGATGTCGGACATCGGACGCGCCGCTTCGT
>CAYVBG010000072.1:4457-7610 GCA_964449205.1 uncultured Zetaproteobacteria bacterium
TGTGTTGCTCTCCATCCTTGTGATGGCGCAGGCCGCCCATGTGCTGCTTCTTGTGTTGAATTTCGGACATTCGGTGTTCGCCTTCGTCCGCCAATACCGTGGCGGGGGGCAGTGCGATGGCCAGCGCTCCGGCCAACATCAGGGTTTTGCGGTTCATGGTGTCCTCCTGTGACATGGAATGATGGCGACGCGTGCGTGATTCATGCCGCCGGCCCCCGTCGCCAAAAGGGTCGGTGCATGCATGTTCGGGTCCGGGGCGCGGGTCACGCCGATTCCTCCCGTGTCAGGCGCGATTCCCTGAATTGCAGGATCAAGCCATAGATCAGTGGCAAGACGAGCAGGCAGAGCAGGGTGGTGGTCACCATGCCGCCGATCATCGGCGCGGCGATGCGTTGCATGACGTCGCTGCCCGTGCCGCCGCCCCACATGATGGGCAAGAGGCCCGCGATCACCGCCGTGGCGGTCATGGCGATGGGGCGCACGCGTTTGCCCGTGCCGTGCTTTACGGCCTCCATGATGGCCGCGGCGGACAGACGCTTGCCCTGGATCGCGCGTTGTTCCTCAACCTCCTGATCGATGAAGGTCAGCACGAGCACGCCGATTTCGGCCGCCACACCGGCCAGTGCGATGAAGCCCACGCCAACAGCGACGCTGATGTTGAAGCCCAGCCAGTACACCAGCCAGAAGCCGCCGATCAGGCCGAACGGCACGGCCAGCATCACGACCAGCGGCGCGATCAGGTTGCGGAAATTGAAGTACAGGAGCAGGAAGATGGCCGCCAGTGTCAGTGGAATCACGATTTTCAGCCGGGCCGAGGCGCGCTCCATGTATTCAAACTGGCCGGACCAGCCAATCGCGTAACCGGGCGGCAGCTTCACCTTTTCAGCGATGGCCTGCTTGGCCCTGGCCACATAACCGCCGATGTCGCTGGTCTTGAGGTCCACATAGATCCAGGCGTTGGGTCGTGCCGCCTCGCTCTTGATCGAGGGCGGACCGCCCACCAGCCGGATGTCCGCCACCTGCGTCAGCGGGATCTGCGCGCCCGTGGGGGTGGGAATCAGCACCCGTTTGAGCGCCTCGATGTTTTCGCGATAGGCCCGCGGGTAGCGCAGGTTGACCGGATAGCGCTCCAGGCCCTCCACGGTTTGGGTCACGTTCATGCCGCCGATGGCCGACTGAATCACGTCTTCCACGTCGCCGATGGTCAGTCCGTAGCGCGCTGCCTCCTTGCGCTTGATGCGGAAATCCACGTAGTGGCCGCCCACCGCGCGGTCACCGAAGGCGGAGAGCGTGTCCGGCAGCCCCTTGAGCACGTCCTCGATCTGTTCGGTCAGGCGTTGCAGCGTGGCCAGATCCGGGCCGGACACCTTGACGCCGATGGGCGTCTTGATGCCGGTGGACAGCATGTCGTTGCGTGTTTTGATGGGGTAGGTCCAGGCATTGGCCAGTCCCGGGAAATGAATCGCCTTGTCCATCTCGTTCATCAGTTCGCGTGTGGTTTTCTCGGGATCCGGCCATTCCTCGCGCGGCTTGAGCTGGATGATGGTTTCAATCATTGAAAGCGGCGCGGGGTCGGTCGAGGTTTCCGCGCGTCCCACCTTGCCGAATACCGTTTTTACCTCGGGAAAGGTTTTCAGAATCCGGTCCGTCTGCTGAAGCATCTCCTTCGCCTTGGTGATGGACACGCCGGGGAAGGTGGTGGGCATGTAGAGAATGTCGCCTTCATCCAACGGAGGCATGAACTCGCTGCCCAACCGCGAGAGGGGGTACGCGGCGCTTGCGAGCAACGCCAGCGCGATGCCGAGCGCCACCCACTTGCCGCGCAGTGTGGCGTCCAGCGCCGGGCGATGCAGCGCGATCAGCGCGCGGTTCACCGGGTTTTTGTGCTCGGGCATGATTTTGCCGCGAATGAAATACCCCATCAGCACCGGTACCAGCGTGACCGCGAGCACGGCCGCGCCGAGCATCGCATAGGTGGCGGTGAACGCGAGCGGCTTGAACAGCCGGCCTTCCTGCGCCTCCAACGTGAACACCGCGGCGTAGGACACGGTGATGATGACCAGCGAGAAGAACAATGCCGGACCGACTTCCTTGGCCGCTGCGCCGACAGCCTGCCAGCGCTCGGGTATGGTCAGCGGCCGTTGCTTTTCGGCCTCGGCGTGTTCGAGGTGTTTGTGGGCGTTCTCAATCAGCACGATGGCGCCATCCACCATCGCGCCGAGTGTGATGGCGATGCCGCCCAGGCTCATGATGTTGGCCGCGAGCCCTTGGGACTGCATCAGGATGAACGCGATCAGCACTCCGAGCGGCAATGTGATGATGGCCACGAGCGCGCTTCGGGCATGCATCAGGAACAGCATGCACACCAGCGAGATGACCAGGAATTCCTCCAGCAGCTTGTCCTTGAGGTTCTCCACCGCCCGCTCGATCAGGCTGCTTCGGTCGTAGGTCGGCACGATCTCCACGCCTTCGGGCAGGCCGGCCTTCAGCTCCTGCAACTTGGCCTTGACTCGATTGATGACTTCGAGCGCGTTTTCGCGGTAGCGCATCACAATCACGCCGCCCGCTGTTTCTCCTTCGCCATTCAGCTCCGCCAGACCGCGGCGCAGCTCCGGCCCCAGGTGCACGTTGGCCACGTCCTTCACATAGATGGGGGTGCCCTCATGGTCCACGCCGATGGGGATGTTGCGGATGTCGTCGAGCGATTTGATGTAGCCCAGCGCGCGCACCATGAACTCGGATTCGGCCATTTCGATCAGGCGACCGCCGACATCGTTGTTGCTGCGTTGGATGGCGCGCTTCACCTTCGAGATCGGAATGTTGTAGAAAGCCAGCTTGTTCGGATCCACCTCCACCTGATACTGCTTGACGAATCCGCCGATGCTGGCCACCTCGGACACGCCCGGCACGGTCTGCAACGCATAGCGCAGATACCAGTCCTGAATCGAGCGCAGCTCGGCCAGATCATGCTTGCCGCTTCGATCCACCAGCGCATACTCATAGATCCAGCCCACACCGGTGGCATCCGGCCCCAGCGAGGGCGCAGCACCCGCCGGCAAGCGCCCGGAAACATAGTTCAGCGATTCCAGCACTCTGGATCGCGCCCAATACATGTCCGTGCCGTCCTCAAAAATCACATAGACCATCGAGAAC
>CAYVBG010000073.1:0-7608 GCA_964449205.1 uncultured Zetaproteobacteria bacterium
TACGGCACATTCCAGCCGCTCCAGATCGCGGCCTGCGCGGCATTGAACGGCCCGCAGGAATGCGTGGGCGAGATTCGCGCCACCTACCGGCGACGGCGCGATGTGCTGGTGAACGGCCTGCACAAGATGGGTTGGATGGCCGAGCGCCCCAAGGCGACGATGTTCGTCTGGGCGGAGATTCCCGAGCCGTTCCGGGCAATGGGCTCGCTGGAGTTTTCCAAGAAACTGCTGACCGAGGCCGGGGTGGCGGTGTCGCCCGGTATCGGCTTTGGCGAGCATGGCGATGGCTATGTGCGCATCGCATTGATCGAGAATGAACATCGCACGCGGCAGGCACTGCGTGGCATTCGGCAATTTCTGAACGCGGGGGCGTGAGCATGCATGAAATCAGGGTGGGCATCCTGGGACTGGGCACGATCGGCACGGGCGTGGCCCGGATGCTGATCGAGCAACGCGACCTGATGCGCCGTCGCTCGGGCTGCGATGTGCGACTGGTCGCGGCGGCCGATCGCGACCTTGCGCGCGATCGGGGGTTGGATCTCTCCGGCGTGCGGCTGAGCGATGACGCGATGGCCGTGGTCGAGGCTGAGGATGTGGATTTGGTCGTCGAGCTGATCGGCGGCTACGAGCCGGCGCGCGCGTTTGTGGCCCGGGCGCTGGAGCAGGACAAGCATGTGGTGACCGCGAACAAGGCGCTGATCGCCAGGCATGGCGAGGAGCTGTTTCCGCTCGCCGCCGCGCATGGCGCAGCCATCGGCTTCGAGGCTGCAGTGGGCGGCGGCATTCCGTGCCTGAAGGCGCTGCGCGAGGGGCTGGCGGGCAATGCCGTGACCTCGATTCACGGCATTTTGAACGGCACCTGCAACTACATTCTCACCCGAATGGAAAACGAAGGCGCGGCGTTCGACGATGTGTTGCGCGATGCGCAGCGGCTGGGCTACGCCGAGGCCGATCCGACCTTTGATATCGAGGGGATCGATACCGCGCACAAGCTGGCGATTCTGGCGGCGATGGCCTTCGGCGCGCGCATCCGTTTCGACGAGGTGCACACCGAGGGCATCGGCCGCATCACCCCCGAGGACATCGCGCAGGCGCGCGAGCTGGGCTACCGCATCAAGCTGCTGGGCATTGCCCGCCCGCATGGTGAAAACGGCGTGGAGCATGTCGAGATGCGCGTGCATCCCACGCTGGTGCCGCTGGCCTCGCAGATCGCGCAGGTGTCCGATTCCTACAACGCGGTGATGGTGTCCGGCGATTTTGTCGAGCATACGATGTATTTCGGACGCGGCGCCGGCGAGCGGCCGACGGCCAGCGCGGTGGTGGCCGACATCATGGACATCGCCCGCGCCCATCCCGACGCGATTGCGCACCTGTCGCCGCCGATGGCCTTCATCGAGTCCGAGCGGCGCGATGTGCCGACCCTGCCGATGGCCGATGTCATGTGCGAGTATTACCTGCGCCTGATGGTGCGCGACCGCCCCGGCGTCATCGCCTCGGTCACCTCGATTCTGGCCGATCATCGCATCAGCCTGGAGGCGCTGGTGCAGAAGGAGCGGCATGAGACGGCCTCGGTGCCGGTGGTGATGCTCACCCACGAGACCGCCGAGGGGAACATGCGCGCCGCCCTCGAGCGCATCACCGCGCTGGATGCGGTCGAGGGCGAGGCGCTGATCTTGCGCAAGGAATCGTTTGGAGCCTGACAGGAGCCGACATGCCGCGATACGAAGGAATCATTCACCGCTACCGCGCCTTTCTGCCGATCGGCGAGAACGACGCGATCATCACCCTCTATGAGGGCGCAACCCCGCTGCACGAGTCGCTGAACCTGCGCAACGCCATCAATCCCGAGCTGAACCTCTACCTCAAGTTCGAGGGCCTGAATCCGACCGGTTCGTTCAAGGATCGGGGCATGACGATGGCGGTCACCCAGGCATACAACGCCGGCTCCCGCAAGGTGATCTGCGCCTCGACGGGCAACACCTCGGCCTCGGCGGCGGCCTATGCGGCCAACTGCGGCATGACGGCCTATGTGCTGATTCCGGACGGCAAGATCGCACTCGGCAAGCTTTCGCAGGCGGTGCGCTACGGCGCGCGGGTGATCCAGATTCGCGGCAACTTCGACGACGCGCTGGAGCTGGTGCGCGCGATTTCCGCCGATGGCTCGATCTCGCTGGTCAACTCGGTGAATCCCTACCGCTTGCAGGGGCAGAAGACGGCGGCCTTCGAAATCGTGGACGAACTCGGCTTCGCGCCGGATTTCCATGCGCTGCCGGTGGGCAACGCGGGCAACATCACCGCCTACTGGATGGGCTACAAGGAATACCGCGACAAGCGCATCGCCGGCAGCCTGCCGCGGATGCTGGGCTTTCAGGCGGCGGGGGCCGCGCCCATCGTCAACGGCGCGCCGGTGGAAAACCCGGAAACGGTGGCCACCGCGATCCGCATCGGCAAGCCCGCGTCGTGGAAACAGGCGGAGGCCGCGCGCGATGAGTCGAACGGCGTGATCGAGGCGGTGACGGACGAGGAGATTCTGGAGGCCTACAACATGCTGGCCAGCCTCGAGGGCGTGTTCTGCGAGCCGGCAAGCGCGGCCTCGGTGGCCGGCGTCATCAAGTTGAACAAGCGGGGGTTCTTCCCGCCCGGCGCGTCCATCGTTTGCACCCTGACGGGCAACGGCCTGAAGGATCCGGATACCGCGATGCTGAACATGCCCGCGCCGCTCACCATCGACGCGACCGAGAGCGCGGTGCGCCGCGCGCTGGAGCGCTGATCGCCGTTCTTATGCTGCTTGTTGCCGATGCGCTGACGCATGCCGATGGCGCGTGGCGTCTGCATCCGGCGCTGCGTGCCTGGGAAGATGCGTTGTTTCGCTGTCGCCCGCGCTGGTTTGCCTGCCCCGACCGCACGCCGCTGGGCTGGAATGCGGCCTTGCACGGCGTGCCGCCAGCGGCGTATCGCGCCGCCGGTTTTGCGCACATTCCCGAGGGCATGCGTCAACTGTGGGTTGCCTCGCCCTATGCGGCGCAAGTGGGACGGGACACGGTTCACGTGTTGCCGGATGCGATGTGTGCGTGGAGCGAGGTCAATGCGGCATGGCTGTGCCGTGAGTTGGCCCCCATGTTGGCAGAAGAGGGCATGCACCTGATTCATCAGGGCGCGGCGATGCTGCTGTGCTGCCGCGATCCGCTGGATGCCGCGCCGGCGGATTTTGTCTGTATCAGCGGCGGCCTGCTGCCCGATCGTCACCCTCCGGGGCGGGATGGCGGGCGTTTGATGCGGCTGTTGGCCGAAATCCAGATGTGGCTGCATGCCCACCCACCGAATGCCGGGCGGGAGATGCCGGTGGCCGGATTGTGGTTTTGGGGGGCGTGCGATTGGCCATGCCCGATGCCGGATACCATGATCGCGCCGGAGGTTGCGACCGCGCCGGATGCTGCGCGCCGCTGGCCCGACGCCCCTCCCGCAGGCGACTTGGCGTTGGCCGGAAGCGGTCGTGTCGCCTGGGTGCGACATGGCCGGCCCACCCTGCCCTGGCGCCGGGCATGGCGGCCTGCAAGGTTGCGGGGCGAGCCGGAACTGATGGCGGCATTGCAGCATGCTGCCTGAATCGCCGACGTTGCGTGGACGGCGCCTGGCGTGGCGCAACGGCCCGCTGATAGCGGACGACCCGCGCGCCGCGTGGGACGGCCTGTTGGCCGCGCGCGGCTTGACGGAATCGGATGCCTTTTTTACGCCCCGTCTGGCCGATCTGCCCGATCCGTTCGGCATGCGGGACATGGCGCGCGCCAGCGAGCGGCTGGCGGCTGCGGTGCGGGCGGGCGAGCGGGTGCATGTGTTCGGGGATTTCGATGCCGATGGCGTTTGCGGCGCGGCGATTCTGGTCGAGGCGCTTCGGGCCGCCGGGGCGCAGGTGTCATGCAGCATTCCGCATCGGGCGGACGACGGTCATGGCATTGGCGTGCGCGAGGTGCGCGAGGCTGCGGGTTGTGGTGTGCGATTGGGTTTGAGCGTGGATACCGGCACCTGCTGTTTCGAGGCTTGCGATGCGGCGCGCGAGGCCGGCATGGATCTCATCGTGACCGACCATCACTTGCCGGAGGCCGACCGACTGCCCTCGGCCTTTGCGCTGCTGAATCCCTCGCGCGCGGATTGCGGCTTTGCCGGGCGGCGGCTGTGCGGCACGGGTGTGGCCTTTTTCCTGTTGATGGCGGTTTGGAGCGAGCTGGGGCGACAGGGACAGCGGCCCGCATTTGATTTGCGGCGACTGCTCGACCGGGTGGCCGTGGCCACGGTGGCCGATATGATGGATCTGACGGGGGCGAACCGGATCTTGGTCGCGCATGGACTGAACATGCTGAATGCGCATCCGTCGCCCGGCATGAGCGCGCTTCTGAAACTGGTGCGTGCACGCGGCCCGGTGATGGTGGAAACCATCGGTTTTCAGATTGCGCCGCGGATCAATGCGGCCGGGCGCATGCGGCATGGTGAGGAGGCGTTGCGGTTGCTGCTCAGCCAGGATGCGGCGGAGGCAGAAAAACTGGCTGGAGCGCTGGATGAGGCCAATCGGCATCGGCGGGCCGTCGAAGCCGATGTGTTCCGGCAGGCGGACGCCAGGCTGGCGGGTGCGCCGGTGTTGGCGGCGTTCGATGCGGACTGGCATCCGGGTGTGGTGGGGCTGGCGGCCGGCCGGCTGGCCCGTGCGCATGGCAGGCCGGCGGCGGTGGGTTTTGCGCTCGATGATGGGGCAGTGCGGGTGTCGCTGCGCGGTCGCCCCGGGTTCCATGTCGGGAAATTGCTTGATGCGTGTGCCGCGCATCTTTCGGGCTACGGCGGGCATGCCGGCGCGGGCGGCGGCACGGTGCGGCCCGGCGCCTGGGATGCGTTTGTGGAGACGTTCGGGCAGGCGGTGGAGGCGCAGTCGCGCCTGCTGGATGCCGATCCGCCATTGCCCGTGGACGGGGTGTTGGGGCTGGGCGCGTTGCATGGTGGATTGGCCAGCCGCTTGCGGCGCTTCGAGCCGACAGGGCAGAGCAATCCGGCCTGCCGTTGGCTGTTGGCCGACGCGCGGATCGTGTCGCGTCGCGAGCTGAAGGGTGGAGCGATCCGATTCGTCATTGGCGATGGGGCGCGGGAGGCGGGGGCGGTCGCGTTTCGCGCCGGATGGGCGAGTGAGTTGCGTCCCGGTGTTTGCGCCGGACTGATCGGACGCCTGGAGCCGGACGAATGGCGCGGTGATGGCGCGGTGCAGTTCGTGATCGAGGATGCGGTGATGGCGCCGTAGTCGCGCCGGCTTGCTAGATGCCGTCGGCGAAGCGCACCGTCTCGCCGGCGAACACCGGCGTGGTCAGGTATTTCTCCCCGCCGTCGGGAAAGATCATCACGATGCGGCCGGGCTTGCCTTCACTCGCCAGCCCCTCGGCGATCTTCAGCCCTGCCGCCAGCGCGCAGCCGCAGGACTGCCCGGCCAGAATGCCTTCCTCGCGCGCCAGACGCTGGGTGAGTTCGTAGGCCTCCTCGGTGGAGACCGGAATCTTCCGGTCGTGCACGGTTTCATCGTAGATGCCGGGCACGATGCTCGATGCGATGTGCTTGAGCCCCTCGATGCCGTGGAACGGCGAATCCGGCTCGGCGGCGACGATCTCGATGGCGGGATTCATGCGCTTCAAAAAACGCCCCGTGCCGACCAATGTGCCGGTCGTGCCCAGCGAGGCCACGAAATGCGTGACGCCGCCTTCGGTGTCGCGCCAGATCTCCGGGCCGGTGGTTTCCTCGTGGGCGCGGGGATTGGCCGGATTGTTGTATTGATCGGGCTTGAAATAGCGCCCGGGATCGGAGGCGAAAATCTCGCGCGCCATCACAATCGCGCCGTCGGAGCCTTCCAGCGGATCGGAAAAGACCAGATCGGCCCCGAACGCCCGGCAGATGCGCTTGCGTTCGTCGGACACATTGCCCGGCATCACCAGCCGCACCCGGTAGCCGAGCGCCGCGCCGATCATCGCCAGCGCGATGCCGGTGTTGCCGCTGGTCGAGTCGAGAATGATTTTGTCCCGGGTCAGCGCGCCGCTGGCGATGCCCTCGCGCACCATGAACAGCGCCGGCCTGTCCTTGACCGAGCCGCCGGGATTGAATCGCTCCAGCTTGGCTTCCAGGGCAATCGTGTCCGGCAGGTGTGCGGGAATGCGTTGCAGGCGGGCCAGTGGCGTATTGCCGATCAGATCGAGGATGTTCAAATATGCACCAAGTCCCTGTTATTTGATGGAATCACAGTGAAGCATGCGTTGAATCATGCGCCCTCAGGTGCGTGTTGCCAACCCTTGGCCGGGGGCGGGCATGCCGCGCCAGATACCGTCCGGCGATTCCAGCAGGGCGCGTTTCAGCATGTCGGGTTGCACGCCGACCGCGCGCAATCCTCGCAGGGTGGTGGAGGCCTCTCGTTTGGCCAGTCGCCGTCCTGTTGTGTCGCGAAGCAGCCGGTGGTGGATGAACACGGTTTCCGGCAGGTCGAGCAAGGCCTGAAGCAGCCGATGCAGCGCGGCGAAGGGGCGCAGATCTTCGCCGCGGATCACATGGGTCACGCCTTGGGCCGCATCGTCCACCACCACGGCCAGATGGTAGCCGACGCCCACGTCCTTGCGGGCGACGACCACGTCGGACGTCAGCGCCGGAGCAACCGGGTGCCGTTTCCCTTCGCCATCGCGCCATGACAGACCGGTTGGTGCACATGCCAGCGCCCTGGCCACGTCCAGCCGCCAGGCCGGTCGGGTGTGGCGCATGCGAGCCGTGCGCTCCTGATGGGTGAGCCGGCGGCAGCTGCCGGGGTAGGGAGGGAATGCGTCCTCGGCGTGTGGCGCTGCGCCCATGCGCGCGATTTCTTCCCGAATCTGCCCGCGGGTGCAGAAGCAGGGGTAAACGAACCCCATGTCGCGCAGCCGGGCCAGCGCCCGCCGGTAATCCGCCAGATGCTCGCTTTGGCGACGGATTTCGCCATGCCAGCGGATGCCCAGCCAGGCGAGATCGTCGGCGATGGCGCGCATGTATTCCTCGCGGCAACGGGTGGTGTCGATATCTTCGATACGCAGCAGCAGTCGGGCCCGGTGACGCTCCGCCCATTGCTGGCAGATGAGCGCCGAATACGCATTGCCCACATGCAGCCATCCCGTGGGACTCGGCGCGAAGCGGGTAACGGAACTCATGCGTGCGATTCGGGGATGGTGTGGTTTTCGGCTGGCGGAAGAATCAGCGGCTGGCCTTCCTGAACGCGTTCCGGACGAGTGAGCACACGGATTTCATCGCCTGGCCGGAGGATGAAATCGTCGTGCGGCAGCCATGATTGACCGTCGCGCACGATGACCAGCGGTTGCACGCCGTGCGGGATGCGCGCGTCGGCCAGGCGACGATCTCGCAGCGGCGAGTCTTCGGTCACCCGCAGGCGTTCGTGCGTCAGTCGCTTGCGCCAGGCTTGGTCGTTCAAGTAGGTGAAGTTGTAGGGCTTCGCGAACAGCCGTTTGGCGCCGAGGCGTTGGATCATGCTGGATTGTCGTAACTAGTAGCCTTACCTGAGGGACACGAAGCTGTCATGACCATGGAATCGTTTGCGTTCCTACTGCG
>CAYVBG010000074.1:0-7529 GCA_964449205.1 uncultured Zetaproteobacteria bacterium
TGGCAATTGCTACCCACGGAAGGTCGATTTACATTGCTGACGTTCAGTACATAGTGGCGCGGGATACCAATATGCGCATGATGCACCGGATGCGGTGGTGGCGCAGATGCACGCGCCCGAGGGCGTGAACATCGAGGGCCTGTATCGCCCGGTGGATCGCGGGTTCGAGCGCACGCTGGCGGAGCGGCTTCGCTGGCTGGAACAGCGCCGCAAGGCGTTGCGCAAGGGCGCAAGGGAGGATGATCCATCATGAGAGAATGGTTGGCGATTGCGGCGGGCGGCGCCGTGGGGGCCTCGTTGCGGTGGTGGATGGCGGGCGCGGTGCAGCGGTGGACGGGCGGCGCGTTTCCGTGGGGCACGTTCGCGGTGAATGCGCTGGGCAGTTTCGCGCTGGGGTTCCTGTTTGTCTGGTTGGTCGAACGCTCCTCGGCCGGCGAGATCGTGCGTCTGTTCCTCACGGTGGGCATGCTGGGAGCGTTCACCACCTTCTCGACCTATTCGCTGGAGTCCGTGCGATTGGTGCAGTCCGGTGCCTTGCTGCTGGCCGCCGGCAATATGCTGGGGCAGGTGGCGGTGTGTTTGCCGCTGGCCTGGCTCGGGGTGCAGCTGGCGCGAACGTTGTAGGGTCAGAGGGTCAGCGGTTGGGCCTTGGTTGTATGTCAGGCGGCTTCCGTTCGCCGCAGGGTGTTGCTGTCCCGATGGTGAAAGACGTCTGTCTGGTCCGGCATGCGCAGTTGGGTGTTTTCTTCGTAGCTGAACCGCCCGTCCGGTTCGAGTCGCACATGCACATCGTAGCGCAGGGTGCGGAATGCCTGATCGAGAAACGGATTGGACAGGATGCCGAATACCGTGTCGCCTGCTTGGGCATGCATGCGCCATTCGGTCGCATTCGCCGTCGCCTCGCCGCCGGCCAACACGGTCACGCCGCGCGGCACCATGAAGCACCGCATTACGAGATTGCGCTCCGCATCCCACAGCCAATAGCCTGTTTCTTCGTGAAATGGCTCGCTTTCATCGATCGGCCATGCCGTCGCAGCGTAGCGCAGGCCAAAGAGAGTTTGTCGCGGGCCATTGGTGACCGGGCCGAAGGGTTCGAAGGATATGCGTTCCCGGTAGCGGGTTTCCCGGACGCCGGGCCGTGCGGGGGCGATGTCCACACCCTGATCGCCTTCCCAGACGCCGGCCAGCGGGGCCAGAGGCCCCAACTGGCCAGAGAGTCCGCCACTCATGGCAGCGTGGGCCGGTGGATGTGGTTCAGGCGTTCGTCCGTCAGGCTTGCCATGAAGGCAATCAGATCGTCGATCTCTTTGCGGCTCAGGTGCAGGGGTTCGATTTCATCGTCCGGCGTGCCGCCTTGGTTGTAATGTTCCATCACTTCACGCATGGTCGCGAAGGCTCCGTCGTGCATGTGGAACAGGAAGCTTGCGGAGTTGTAGAGCGAAGGGGTTTTGAATGCTCCGCGATCCGCCTTGTCACCGGTGACAGCTTCGCGACCGATGTCTTCCTTCATCGGGCCGACTTGCGGCACGCCGATATTGTGGAAATCGTTGTCGGTGAGCAGGGGCGGCGTGTGGCAGGCCACGCATTGCGCCTTGCCGCGGAACAGTTCGAATCCGCGTTTGGCCGCGGGCGAGAGCGCGGAGGTATCGCCATTCACATAACGCTGGAAAGGGGCGTCGCGGGCGATGAGCGTGCGCTCGTAGGCGGCGATGGCCTTGGCGATGTTTTGCCGTGTGGCGCCTTCGCCGAAGGCTTCTTTGAAGGCTTTGCGGTATCCCGGGATGGCGTTCAGCGTTTTGACGATGGCGTCCACGTCGCCGCCCATTTCGACCGGCGCGGAAATCGGCCCCATGTGCCCGGGAAGCGCGCCGGTCTGCTCCTCCAGCGAGGCTGCCCGGCCATCCCAGAACAGTGAGGTGTAATAGGCGGCGTTGACCCATGAGGGCGCCCAGCGGCCCAGTTCGCCGCCTTGGCCAAAGGCGCGCGGCGTGTGACCCGCGCCGCCGGCGAATGGCAGGTGGCAGCCGGCGCAGCTGATGGAGTTGTTTTTTGAAAGGCGGGTGTCGAATGCGAGCATGTGGCCCAGCTTTATCTTGGCCGGCGTTTGCGGGTTGTCTGCTGGCACGGGAACGGGCGGCAGTTTCCATTCGGACAGATCTTCGGCCATGGCGGCCGGCGCGATCATGAACAACGCCACTGCGATGCGAACAACAAAACAAGCAGCGGCTCCGGATGAATGTGTGAGCATGGCGATCTCCTATAGTCAGGAATGATTACTGAATAGTGACGACACTCTAATAGTATATTTTCTCTTGTCAATCCCTTTCGGTTGGGAGATAATTCCTGACCATGAAAGACGGATATCAGGGCCTCGGGAGCATCCAGCGCGAGCTGCACCGGCATGGGCTGCGCGCCACGCCGCAGCGTCTGGCCGTGGGGGCGATGCTGTTGCGGGGGCCGGTGCATGTGACCGCGCGTGAGGTGTGGCAGTCGCTGCGCAGGCGCCATCCTGCGATTTCACTGAATACCATCTATCAGACACTGGGCCAGTTTGAGGCCAAGGGATTGGTGCAACGGCTGGAGGTGGGCGGCGTCTCCGTGTTCGACAGCAACATGGCGCCGCACGACCATGTTTGGTGCGAGCGGTGTCATGCCATTGAGGATGTGCCTGCCGGCGTGAACGCGCCCGGCCATGATGGCGAAACATGGGCCCCGCCCGGTTGGCGGATTGCCGGTGTGCGCCGGGTGTGGGTGGGCGTGTGCCCGGCATGCCGCGCTGGTGAAGCAGCCAGCGGCGCGATGACAGACGAAGCCTGAGGTCGGGGAGCGTCTGGCAATCCGGCGCCGCGGCCGTCAGGCGCCGGCGATCAGCTGGTCAAGCATGGCCACCACCTGTTCAGACAGCGGCGCAATGGCCTCAACATCGGCGATGGCGCCCTTTTTGTCGCCGTTGGCGTAGCGTTCCACCGCGCGCCGTCCCAGCGTGTGTACCTGCTCATGCACGGGCTCCAGTTGCGTAAACACGGGCAGATGGCCGTAGGTTTGCTTGCCTTCGCCGTAATACCACCGTCCCAGCCGGCAATGCTCGTGGCTGGCCACGGTGGCCAGGTCGATGTCGCCGCGGTCCAGAATCATGTTGATCAGCCGTTTCTTCCACAACACATGGTCGGACTTGGCCAGGCGCAGCACCGCGCCGCGCATGCGCGAACGGGCGAACTCGTCCAGTTCGCGGGTCAGTTTGCCTTCCATTTCGTCGGCGGCGGCCAGGGTGTGTCCCACAGCTTCGCGGATACTGGCCACCATGCGCGCGGTTTCGCCAACCGAATGCGCGACCTCGCGGGAGGCGTCGGCCTGATCCTGTGTGGCCTGGGTGATTTGGCCAATCTCGGCGGTGATGGTTTCCACTGCCGCCTGCACCTCGCCGATGCGGGTCGTTACGGTCGCCATTTCCTGGTTGCCTTCGCCCACGGCTTCGGTGATGCCGTGGGTGGCTTCGGAGATGGCCCGCACGTCCTCCTGAATACGTTCGATCTTGGCGACGATTTCCTCGGTGGCCTGCTTGGTTTGCTGGGAGAGCTGCTTGACCTCGCTGGCCACGACCGCGAATCCACGTCCCGCTTCGCCAGCGCGCGCGGCTTCAATGGTGGCGTTCAGCGCCAGCAGGTTGGTCTGGTCGGAAATCTTCTTGATGGCGGTCAGGATGCCGCCGATTTCCCGTGACGCCCGCGACAGGGCGTCCACCCGGCGGCTGGCGTCGTCCACGCGCTGATTGATGGTGTCCATCGCGGCGGAGGCTTGGTGCACCGCTCCCACGGCATCGTGGCTTTGCTGGTTCGCGGCCGCGATGCTGGAGTTCACCTCGTCGATGCGTTCGGCCACATGCGCGACGTTGGCGCTCATTTGCTCGCTGGCGGCGGCCATCGCGGCTGCATTTTGGTCCAATGTGGCTACATCCTGCCCCAGTTTGCCCATGGCAATGGTGGTTTCGAAGGCGCCCATGGTGAGCCCCACGACATCATCGAGTTGTTTGAGCTGGGACTGTTCGAGCCAGTCTGCCAGCGCATTGGCGCGTTGTGTCAACACATCGTCGCCCGGCGCGCGCCAGGTGAAATCGCCCTGCATGATGTGTTCGAACAGCTCAAGGACTGCCTCGTGCCCGGTGTGCTGCTGCGGCGCGGACGTCTCTTGGGCTGGCTGAAGCGCGGTTTGGGTCATGGGGTTCTCCTTTGCCTGGTTTGGGACGACAGGATCGGCCGTGCCCGCATGGCAATCCTGTGCCCGGCCAGCAAGAAGCAGGCCATCGGACAGGGTGTGTGCGGGTTGTGTGATGGCATGCCGGGATGTATCGGCGAAATTTGCGGCCAATAAAATGATTGACATATTATATAACATATTACTAATATAATGCGCCATGATCTTGAGGCATGAAATCGGGTGGGTTTTGCTGGTGAAAGCGGCGTTGCTGCTGTTGATCTGGTGGGCCTTCTTTTCCGAACCGGTCGGAGAGGTGGACTGGAGCGCTCGTTTGGGCGACACATCGTCCGCCGTTGCGCCGGAGCCGACAAATCTGGAGGTGATGCGATGACGGATTGGATGGTGGATGTATCCCGCTTGCAGTTTGCGTTCACGGCGTTGGTGCATTTCATCTTCGTGCCGCTGACCTTGGGGCTGAGTTTCCTGCTGGTGATCATGGAAACGGTGTATGTCGTCACCGGCAAGGAAATCTACAAACAGATGACGCAGTTCTGGGGCAAGCTCTTCGGCATCAACTTCGCGATGGGCGTGGCCACCGGGCTGACGATGGAGTTCCAGTTCGGCACCAACTGGGCCTATTACTCGCATTATGTGGGCGACATCTTCGGCGTGCCGCTGGCCATCGAGGGCATGATGGCCTTCTTCCTCGAATCCACCTTCGTGGGCCTGTTCTTCGTCGGCTGGAAGCGGCTCTCCAAATACCAGCATCTGCTGGTGACCTTCCTCGTCGCCATCGGTTCCAACTTCTCCGCGCTCTGGATTCTGATCGCCAACGGCTGGATGCAGAATCCGGTCGGCGCGGTGTTCAATCCGGAGACCATGCGCATGGAGCTGGAGAGCTTCACCGCGATGCTGTTCAACCCGGTGGCGCAGGCCAAGTTCGTGCACACGGTGAGCGCCGGCTATGTGACCGGCAGCGTGTTCGTGCTGGCCATCAGCGCGTGGTATCTGCTGCGCGGGCGGCATGTGGCCTTCGCGCGCCGTTCGTTCGCGGTGGCGGCCGGATTCGGGCTGGCCGCCATTACCTCCGCCATCGTGCTGGGCGACGAGTCCGGCTACACCGTGGGCGATGTGCAAAAGGCGAAGCTCGCCGCCATCGAGGCGGAGTGGGAGACGACGAAGCCGCCGGCCGCGTTCACGCTCATCGGCCTGCCGAATCAGGAGAAGATGGAAACCGAACACGCCGTTCGCATCCCGTGGCTGCTGGGCCTGATCGCCACGCGCTCGGTGGACAAACCGGTGGAGGGGCTGAAGGACATCATCGCCCGCAACGAGACGCGCATCCGGCGGGGCATCCAGGCTGTCGCCGCCCTCAAGCGCCTGCAGGCCAACCGCAACGATGCGGCGGCCCGCGCCACGCTGCTTCGCCTGCAGGACGATCTGGGCTACGGCCTGCTGCTGGCGCCATACGCGCCGGACATCGTGAACGCGACCGAGGCGCAGATTCACGAGGCTGCGTTGCATTCGGTGCCCAGAGTCGCGCCGCTGTTTTTCACCTTCCGCATCATGGTCGGCGCGGGATTTTTGATGTTGATGCTGTTCCTTGCCGCCGCATGGGGTGTCTGGCGCGGCAACTTCGCCGAAAAACGCTGGCTGCTGAAAGCCGCGCTGTGGTCGCTGCCGCTGCCGTGGCTGGCGGCGGAGCTGGGCTGGTTCGTGGCCGAATACGGCCGCCAGCCGTGGACCATCAGCGGCATCCTGCCAACCTCGCTTTCGGCCTCCAGTCTCACGGCGGGGCAGGTGACGGCGAGCCTGACGGCCTTCGTCCTGTTCTACGCCGGGCTGACGGCGGTGGAGATGTATCTGATGGTCAAATACGCGCGCAAGGGCCCCGCGGCGCTGGCGCATTGAGGCAAAGGAGGAAGCCATGCTCGATTACGATACATTGAGACTGGTCTGGTGGGCGCTGTTGGGCGTCTTGCTGGCGGGATTCGGCGTCACCGGCGGATTCGACCTGGGCGTGGGCGCGATGCTGCGCGTGCTGGGCCGCACCGACGCCGAACGCAAGGTGCTGGTCAATGTGGTCGCGCCCACCTGGGACGGCAATCAGGTGTGGCTGATCCTGGGGGCGGGCGCGGTGTTCGCGGCCATGCCGCTGGCCTATGCCACCTCGTTTTCCGTGCTCTATCCGGCGATGCTGGCGGCGCTGTTCGCGCTGTTCTTCCGGCCCACCGGATTTGAATACCGCGCCAAGGTGCAGGATGCGCGATGGCGCAACTTCTGGGATTGGGCGCTGGTCGCCGGCGGCGCGCTGCCGGCCATCGTGTTCGGCGTGGCCTTCGGGCTGATTCTCTCCGGCATTCCGTATCACTTCGATACCGACATGCGCATCGTCATGGACGGCGGCATTCTGGACGCCGTCACGCCCTTCTCCATCCATGCGGGCGTGGTGTCGCTGGTGATGCTGTGCATGCACGGCGCGGCGTTCGTGAACCTGAAGACGGTTGGCACATTGCAGGTGCGGGCCATCACCTGGATGCGCCGGCTGGCGGTGGCATTGATGGCGCTGTTCGCTGCCGGCGGAGCTTGGGTGGCTTGGAGGCTGGAGGGCTATGTGCTGACCTCCGGCATCGCGCCGGATGCGGTTGTCACGCCGCTGGGCCAGCATGTCGCGCGCGAAACCGGCGCATGGCTGCACAACTTCATCGCGCATCCGTGGATGTGGGCCGCGCCGGCGGCGGCGTTCGCCGGTGCGGCGCTGGCCGCGTGGCTGGCCTGGTATCCGCTGGCGGCGTTGTTCTTCTCCGGCGTGGCGGTGACCGGCGTGATCGCCACGGCGGGCTTCGCGGCCTTTCCGTTCCTGCTGCCTTCCAGCACCCGGCCGGATCAATCGCTGACGATCTGGTCTGCGGCGGCCAGCAAGCACACGCTGGAGTGGATGACGGCGGCGGCCGTGGTGTTCGTGCCGATCATCCTGGCCTATACGAGCTGGGTGTTCCGCGTGCTGCGGGGGCCGGTGCGCGAGGAAGAAGTGCAGAAAAACACCTACGGAACCTATTGAGGAGGCTTGCATGTGGTATTTTGCCTGGATTCTCGGCGTGCTTCTGGCCTGCGCGATGGGCGTGCTGGCGGCGATATGGTATGAATACCATCACGAAGACAGCGCCGCTCGTTAGCAGGCTGTCGGACCGCGGGATACACAATCATCGCCAGGCAGGCGAAAACTGGCGTTTGAATCGCGCACGGCCTTCGTATATTCTGCGGCGCCTCCCGCCGATGTCCCCATCGTCTAGTCGGCCCAGGACACCGCCCTTTCACGGCGGCAACAGGGGTTC
>CAYVBG010000075.1:0-7496 GCA_964449205.1 uncultured Zetaproteobacteria bacterium
GCGCAACAAACAAACCATAGCTCCGAATCGCTATGGAATCATCCGGAATCTGACAAATAACGTTCTGTTGGCCGCGCTGACGGGCGGGAGTGGCTTCTGGTGTACGTCATAGAAATATGATCGTTGACTTTCTCTTTATACATGGCTAAGTTGCGTTACTAGGTGCGAGTAGAACTTAAACCAAGGGGTGGAAGTGTCAATATTTTCCCGCAAGTCTGAGGCGCTGATGGGTGTGGACATCAGTTCGACCGGCATCAAGCTGGTGGAGCTGGACAAGACGCGCGGCGGCTATGAGCTGAAGTCCATGGCCGTGGTGCCGTTGCCGCGCGATGCCATTGTGGAAAACACCATCATCGACTCCATGGCCGTGGCCCAAGGCCTGCTGGACGCCATCGAGATGGCCCGGCCATCCACGCGCAATGTGGCGTTTGTGGTGTCCGGCAATGCGGTGATTATCCGCACCGTAACCATGCCGACGATGACGGAGTTCGAGCTGGAAACCCAAATCGAGTTCGAGGCCGACCAGCATATTCCCTATGACATCGATGATGTGTATCTGGATTTCCAGATTTTGGGCAAGGTGCCGGACGATGAAACGCAAATGGAGGTGGTGCTGGCTGCCTGCAAGCGGGAAGTGGTCGAGGATTATCAGCTGGTGCTGAACGAGGCTGGTTTGACGCCCAAGGTGGTGGATTGCGCCGTGTTTGCGTTGGAGAACGCGGCCGAGTTGCTGGCTGATGAGATTGGCGTGACGGCGGCGCCGGCGAATGCGCTCGCAGATGACGAAGAGGTGCAAACCTATGCGTTGGTCAACATCGGCGCCAACCTCATCAACATCAATATTCTGCAAAATGGTCAGATGGCATTTGTGCGCGACCAGTTTTATGGCGGCAACAACCTGACCGAGGAAATCCAGAAAGCGCACAGTATCGGTTACCAGGCGGCCGAGCAAATGAAGCTGGAGAATTTTTCCGCCATCAAGACCGAGGCGTTGGAGAGTTTTTATGTTGGCCTGACTTCCGAGTTGGTGCGTTCGCTGGATTTCTACGCCGCCAGTCATGCCGATCATCCGGTGCAGAAGATTTTCCTCAGCGGCGGCACGGCGCTGGCGCCGGGCATCGCCGGCGAACTGGAACAGAGGCTGGGCATCGAGGCGCAGGTGCTCAATCCTTTCTCCGTCATCAAGGCCAATGATCGCAAGTTCGATCAGGATTACCTCGACCGTACCGGCCCGATGATGATGGTGCCTGTCGGCTTGGCGCTCAGGAGCTTTGACGCATGATTCGCATCAATCTGTTGCCCTATCGCAACGCGCTGCGTCAGCGGCAGATATTGCAGCATATCGCCGCGGCTTTGGGCGTGGTGGCGTTGGCCGTGGTCATTGCTCTCGGCATGCATGTGTATGCGTCTTCCACGTTGTCCGGATTGCAGCATGAGCTGGCTCAGGTTCGCCAGCGCAACAAGCAATTGAGCGACAGGATTGGCGAGATTCGCAATCTGGACAGACTGCGCGCGGATGTCCAACGCAAGCTCGAACTGGTGGATCGGCTGCAATACGGGCGTTTCCGGAGTCTGGAGACGCTGATTGCGCTGTCCAGGGCCATTCCGGAAAACGTGTGGCTGCGCAGCATTACGGATACGGGCGGGCAAATCCGGCTGATCGGTTTGGGCGAGAGCAACAAGGCGGTCGCGAACTTCATGCGCGCGCTGGAGCGTTCGCCTGTCTTTGCGAATGTGCATCTCCAGGTCATCCGGCGGGAGCAGATCGGCTCGATTCCGGTGCGCAATTTCTCGCTGACCATGCAGCGGGTGGACAAGGTGAAGCCCAAGGATGGAGCATCCTGATGTTTGATTCGCTGAATCTCAGCAAGCTGGAGGTCTTGCGCCCGATCCTGCCGCTGCCGCTATGGCAGAAAGCGGCGGCGCTGGCCGGCGTGTTCGTGTTGCTGGTGGCAGCCTATGTCTATTTCGGCTGGATGCCCGTGCAGGACGACATACAGCGGGTGGAACGCGACCTGGCGCAGCAGCGGCGCATCCTTGCGCGCAATCTGAAACTGGCCAAGGACCTGACGCGCAAGAAGCGGGAATATGCGAAGTTGCAGAAGCAGCTCCGCGTGGCGCTGAACATGCTGCCGAAGAAATCCCAAATTCCGGATCTGTTGGAAGGCGTGACGCGCGCGGGCAAGAATGCAGGGTTGGAGTTCTCGGTGTTCCAGCCGTTGCCCGAGTCGCGCAAGCAGTTTTATGCCGAAGTGCCGGTGAACCTGAATGTGACGGGAACCTATCGCCAGCTGCTTTCCTTCCTCAAGCGTGTGGGGGAAATGCCGCGAATCGTGGATGTGAAAAACCTGACGTTGAGCCAGGCCAGGGCCAGCGGGGGGCTCACGGTCAAGGGGCAGGCCGTGACCTACCGTTTCGTGGAGCCGGATACGAAACACAAGCGGCGCAAGCGCGGGCGACAGGCTAGGAGGTAGGACATGCGAACCAGCAACGGAACAGTCTTGAACAGGAGCATGGTGGCGGCGGCCCTTGCGGCCATGTTCGTCGGTCTTGCGCCGTCGCATGCGCATGCGGCCCGCGTGACGGGCGTGGAACTCCAGAAGACGCCGAACGGTGACGTGGTGACCATTCATGGGGATGCGCCGCTGAACTACGAAGTGTTCGACCTGCGCGCCCCGGCGCGGTTGGTGGTGCGTTTTCCGCAGGCCGCGCTGGCCAGGGGCGTGGAACCCCTGCGTGGGGACGGTGCGGGTGTCCGGGGTGTGTTTCCGGTTGCCGCCGAGGGCGGTGTGCGTGTGGAAGTGGGCATGAGCAAGGCGCTGAAATACAACATCGAGGAACATGGCAACGATCTGGTGGTGCGTTTTGCGGCGGCTTCCGGCAAGGCGGTTGCGAAGGGCGCGGTGATCAAGGATATCGATATTCGCGACCGGGGTTCGGCCACCGAGCTGGTGCTGCGCGGCGATCGCATGAACGCCAATCACGATGCTTTCCTGACCAACGGCGGACGCACCCTGATCCTCGATTTCTGGGGCGCGACGTCCATGCTTCCCAAGGAACATTATTCGGTGGCGACACAAAAGATTCGCGGCGTCACCGTGGGCCAGGCGCCGGGTCGGGTGCGTCTGGTCGTGGATCTGATCAAGGGTGGCAAGGGCAGCCACCAGATTGACGCCGGCAAGGGACGGATGGTCGTGCGCGTGGGCGGCATCACGCCGAAACGCAAGGCGGGCGTGGTACGTGTGGATGATGTCCAGTTCCAGCCGGACGATCGCATCGCGCATCTGCTGATTCGCACCGACAGGGCCAATCCGGTGGTCAATGTTTACAGCAAGAAGCAAAGCGTGATTCTGGACATCAAGAAGGCTGCCCTGGCACCGGGGCAGGAGCGGACGCTGGATGTGCGGGACTTTCCCGGGCCGGTCAAACAGGTGGACGCGTATCCGGTGGGCGACGTGGTGCGCGTGGTTGCGCGCTTGCGCGAGAAGGTGGAGGTGTCGTCCTTTCAACAGGGCAATGTCCTGACATTGACCCTGACGCCAAAAGACATCGCCGCGGCGCGGCGTGGTGCGGCGGGAGGAGAGAAGTTTGCCTACAGCGGCCAGAAGGTGACCTTTGATTTCAAGGACATCGATATCCGCAACGCGCTGAAGCTGATTGCCGAGATGAGCAACCTGAACATCATCATGTCCGACGACGTGCAGGGCAAGCTCACGATGCGGCTGGTGGACGTGCCTTGGGATCAGGCGCTGGATCTGATTCTGACCGCGCGCGGCCTGGGCAAGGAGAAGATGGGCAATGTGCTGCGCATCGCGCCCACGAAGGTGCTGGCCGAGGAGCGGCAGAGCCGGCTGGAAGCGTTGCGTGGCTCGCAGGAGCTGGAACCCTTGATCACGGAGTTCATTACACTCAGCTATGCCCGGGTCGAGGACGTGAAGAAGATGCTCCAGGGCGCGGGAGCGAATGCGACGCGTGGCGGAACTTCGACATCGGGCGGCACGGCAACGAGCAGCGGTGCAACAGGCAGCGGCCAGACCTCAAGGGACAGCATTGGCATCCTGTCGCCGCGGGGCAGCTTTTTGGTGGACGAGCGCACCAACACATTGATCATCAAGGACACCCGGGAGTCTGTGAACAATATCAAGCGACTGATTGCCACCATCGACAAGCCGGTCGAGCAGGTGCTGATTTCGGCCCGCATCGTCGAGGCGACCGACAACTTCACGCGTGAGCTTGGCGTGAGCTGGGGCGGTCAGATTAATGGTGGTTCCCGGCGTGTGCGTCATACGCTTGCCAGCACAGCCCAAGACCCGCTGAATCCGAATACTGGCGTAAATCCTGGCGGGTTTCTGGTGGATTTGCCTGCCGCCGTGGCGACCGGCGCGGGCGGACAGATTGGTCTGGCGGTCGGCGCGCTGAACAACGCGTTCAATCTTGATCTGCAACTTTCGGCGGCCGAGGCCGACAAGAAGATCAAGATCATCTCCAGTCCGCGGGTGGTGACGACCAACCTGAAGACCGCCACCATCGATTCCGGCAAGGATGTGCCGTTCGAGACCGTGAGCCAGAATGGCACCCAGGTGCAGTTCAAGAAGGCCACACTGGGCTTGCAGGTGACACCGCAGATCACGGCGGATGACCGCGTGATTCTGCATGTGTTGGTGACCAAGGACAGCGTGCTGGCGCCCATCGGCACCAGCACCAATCCGGTGTTGAGCACCAAGAAGGTGGAAACGGAAATCTTCATGGACAATGGTGAAACCGTGGTGATCGGCGGCGTGTACACGCGCGACCGACAAAACACCACCAGCGGTGTGCCGTTCCTGAGCAGGATTCCGCTGTTGGGCTGGCTGTTCAAGAAGAACTTCCGGCAGGACAACAAGACCGAGCTGCTGATCTTCCTCACGCCGAAGATTCTGGAAGGCCGGCCGGGGCGAACCACCACCGAGGCGAGCTGAGTCCTCCGTATCAGGGATTTGATTCTTCTCTTGGAATGCCGGCCGGCGGCTGCAGGGGCGCTCGTGTGTTGGCGGGGGCGATACGGGCTGGATGCGCGGGAGGTTTGAGGCAGAATGCCCGCATGACGAATGCAGCCACGTTGTCCTCCTCCCGGCTCTACCGGATGGAACTGGGGGCGCGTTCTTATGAGATTCATGTCCGGCCCGGCGGACTGGCCGGTGTGGGCGGGGCGATGCGCGCATTGTTCCCCGGGGAAGCCCGTTGCCTCGTGGTGAGCAACGATGTGGTGGCGCCGCTCTATCTGGACCGGCTGCGTTCGAGCCTGGAGCAATCCGGGTGGCGGGTGTCGGCGCACGTCTTGCCGGATGGGGAGCGCTTCAAGACGCTGGAAACCTGGCGCGGTATCCTCGACGCACTGATGACGACGCGGCTGACCCGGCGCGAGCCGGTGCTGGCGCTGGGCGGCGGCGTCGTGGGGGACATGGCCGGCTTCGCGGCGGCCTGCTACCGGCGCGGCGTGCCCTATGTGCAGATTCCCACCACATTGTTGGCCCAGGTGGATTCCAGCGTCGGCGGCAAGACCGGCGTGAATCATCCGCAGGGCAAGAACATGATTGGCGCCTTCTGGCAGCCTCGTCTGGTGTGGATCGATCCGGAGGTGTTGCGCACGCTGCCCCCGCGCGAGTTGCGCGCGGGTTTGGCCGAGGCGGTCAAGTATGGACTGATTCGCGATGCGGCATTCTTCCGGTTCGTGGAGGAACAGGCCAGGGCATTGCTGGCGCTCGATGTGGACGCGATTGGGCATCTGATTCACGAGTCCTGCCGGCACAAGGCCGAGGTTGTGATGGCGGATGAAACCGAGCAGGGCATGCGCGCGCTGCTCAATCTTGGCCACACCTTCGGGCACGCCATTGAAGCCATGACGCATTACCGCGCATGGCTGCACGGAGAAGCCGTGGCGCTGGGCACGCGCATGGCGGCGAGGCTGTCGGAACGGCTGGGGTTCGCGCCAGCCGGCACGGAATCACGCATCGTCGCCGTGTACCGGAGGCTCGAACTTCCGGTGGAGGTTCCCCCGTTTGATGCGGATGCGTGGCTGGATGTGATGGGCCACGACAAGAAGAATGTCGGGGATGCGATTCGCCTGGTGTTGATGCGCGGCATTGGGGATGCGTTCATCGCCGACGATGTGCCGGAGAGCGAGTTGCGGGCGCTGATTGCCTCGTTTGCGTAATTTCAGGCCCTGCCGCCGATGGCTTCAGAACAGGCGGTCGGGTGGCCGTCGGTCAGGGTTCTGGATGTCCGTGTCAACGATGTCTGCGTCGATGATGTCGCCGTGACTGCCTGGCGCGCGGGGGACGGGTGGTATCAAGCGGTGGACCAGCCAGCGTCGCACCGGCGGCGTGAGCAGCAGAAAGCCTGCGGTGTCGGTGATGAATCCGGGCGTGAACAGAAACAGTCCGGCCAGCGCCAGGAGCGCGCCATGCACCGCGTGCTCGGCCGGCAGCTCACCCATCGCCAGCCGGTGCCGGGCGTCCAGCAAGGTGGCCAGCCCCTGCCAGCGAATGATCAGGCCTCCAAGGGCGGCGGTGAGCAGGCAGAGCAAAATGGTGTTCAGTCCGCCGATGCCTGCGCCGACCCGAATCAGCACATACAGCTCCGCCAGCGGCGCGGTGATGAAGAGCAGAAACATGAGTCTCAGCATGGCTGTATCCCGTGATCGGACGCGGGTGGCCGGCACGCACGCATCATCGCGGCTCGTCCGGGCGTTCGCCCCCGGGACTGTCCAAACAAAGGGCGACCAGCGCGGCCACGCCTGTTTCCAGCGCCGACTCGTCCACGTCGAAGCGGGGGTGGTGGAGGGGATAGCGGGTGGACGGGTCGCTTCCCGTGCCCAGACGAATGAGCGAGCCGGGGATGATTTCGAGAAAATGAGCGAAATCCTCGCCGCCCATCGAGGGATCGTCCAGCTCGATGAGCGGCGTGTCGGGCAGGTGATGGCCGAGCAGGCGGCGCGTCGTGGCCATCGCCTGGTCATCGTTGACCAGCACCGGTATGGCCTGGCGCATGTGGAAACGCGCCACCGCGCCCCAGGTTTCCGCCGTCTGACGGATGATGCGGTCCATGCGCAGGCGAATCTCCTCATGGGCTTCCGGATGCAGCGAGCGCACCGTGCCCGCGAAACGCGCCAGGCCCGGAATGACATTGGCCGCGCCACCGGCATGGATCTGGCCGATGGTCAGCACGGCGGGGTTCAGCGGATTCACCCGCCGACTCACGATGTGATGCAGCGACAGAATGATGTGGCTGGCGATAAGAATCACGTCCACGCATTCGTGCGGGCGCGCCGCGTGGCCGCCGCGCCCCTCGATTTCCACCTCGAACATGTCCGCCGCCGCGCACATTGGTCCGTCCTTCAGGCCGAGGCTGCCGGCGGGAAGCCAGGGATAAACATGCAATGCGTGAATACGCGCCGGACGGATTTCGCGGAATACGCCATCATCCAGCATCGCCCGGGCGCCGCTGGCGGTTTCCTC
>CAYVBG010000076.1:0-7482 GCA_964449205.1 uncultured Zetaproteobacteria bacterium
CATCCACCGCCTTGGTGCGGCTGTGGCGGCATCGCGGGGGCACGGAAGCCGCCTGCGGCGCGGGGCACAGCTTGGGCGAATATTCGGCACTGGTCGCCGCCGGCGGCATCGATTTTGCCGAGGCGTTGCGCCTGGTCGCGTTCCGTGGCCGAGCGATGAGCGAGGCCGTGGCCGAGGGAGAAGGCCGCATGGCCGCCATTCTCGGCCTGGATGATGCGCGCATCGAAGCGTTGTGCGACGAGGTGTCGGGCGAGGACGGGCGTGTCTGGCCCGCCAATTACAATTGTCCGGGGCAATTGGTCGTGGCCGGCCATGCGGCGGCCGTGGAGCGGTTGATGGAGGCGGCCCGCGCCGCCGGCGCGAAGCGCGCCCTGCCACTGCCGGTCAGTGCGCCTTCGCATACGCCGTTGATGCAACCTGCCGCCGATGCGATGGCCGCGCGGCTGAAGGCGGTGGAGATTCGCGCGCCGTCCATGCCGGTGTGGAGCAATGCGCTGGCCGCGCCGCTGGAGGATGCGGACGAAATCCGCCAGGCGCTGGTGCGGCAGCTGGTGTCGCCGGTTCGCTGGTCGGAGATTGTGCGCTGCATGGCGCGCGCCGGTGTGCGACAAGGCGTGGAGATGGGGCCGGGCAAGGTGCTGGCCGGCATTGCGCGGCGCATTGACCGTGGTTTTGCCGTGCATGTCACTGAAACGCCGGAGGCGCTGACGGATGCGCTGGAGCATTTGCGCCCGGCTTCGACGACTCGATAGCAACACAGGAAAGGGAGGGTGGCATGAGCGAACAACCCGTGGCCATCGTGACCGGCGCGAGCCGGGGAATCGGGTATGCGGTGGCGGACGAGCTGGCCAGGAATGGATATCGCCTGGCCATTTGCGGCACGCGCGAGGCGACCATCGGCGCGGCGGCCAAGCGCCTGCATGACGCGCATGGGGTGGAGATCTGGCCCCAAGTCGTGGATGTGCGCGATCGCGAGAGCGTGCAGGCGTTCGTGAACGGCGCGGCAAAGCGTTGGGGACGGTTGGATGTGCTGGTGAACAATGCCGGAATCACGCGCGACAACATCGCCTTGCGCATGAAGATCGAGGAGTGGCGGGATGTGCTGGACACCAACCTGTCCTCGGTGTTCCATGCCACGCAGGCCGCGTTGCGGCCGATGATGAAGGCCCGGTTCGGGCGCATCATCAATATTTCATCGGTGGTCGCCTCGATGGGCAATCCCGGCCAGCCCAACTATTGCGCCAGCAAGGGCGGCGTCGAGGCGTTGACCCGCTCGCTGGCGCGCGAGGTGGGTTCGCGCGGCATCACGGTGAATGCCGTCGCACCCGGATTCATTGCCACCGACATGACGGCGGAGCTGGGCGAGGAAGCGGCCCGGGAACTGACCGCGCGGATTCCTCTGGGCCGGATGGGCGCGCCGTCGGATATTGCGCACGCCGTGGCGTTTCTGGCCGGCGAGCAGGCCGGATACATCACCGGTCAGGTGCTGCATGTCAATGGCGGCATGTATATGTGAACAGGGTCGCAAGTTCGTGGTTGCCACGGGAGGCTGCATATAGACAATGCGCCTCGCGGACATCATGCAAGGCGGCTTGTGCAAGGCGCGAGGGTATGATAGAAGCCGCGTAAATATCGAAACGGAGGGACTTCATGTCTGCAGAAATCGAAGCGAAAGTCATCAAGATCGTGGCCGATCAACTCAATGTGGACGAGAGCGAAATCAATCCTGATTCGTCCTTTGTGGATGATCTGGGGGCGGATTCGCTCGACACCGTGGAATTGGTGATGGCTTTCGAGGAAGAGTTCGGCATCGAGATTCCGGACGAGGACGCCGAGAAGATCCAGAACGTTCAGAACGCCATTGATTATATCGCGGCCAAGGCCGAATAATCGTTCATGACGCGACGCGTTGTCGTCACGGGCGTGGGGCTGGTGACTCCGCTCGGGGCGCGCACTGAAGACACCTGGAACAATCTGATCGCCGGCAAGTCGGGTATCCGACGCATCAGCCGGTTCGATGCCGAGGCCGCGGGCCTTGCCTGCACCATTGCCGGCGAGGTTCCCGATTTCGATGTCGGCGAATACATGAACCGCAAAGATGCCCGCAAGGTGGACACATTCATCCAGTATGGCATCGGCGCGGCCATGCAGGCGCTGGCGCAATCGGGGCTTGAGATCAATGAGGCCAATGCGGAGCGCGTGGGCGTCGTCATTGGTTCGGGCATTGGCGGTTTGCCGAACATCGAGGCGACCATGCGCGCCTACGACAAGGGAGGCGCGCGCAAGATCTCACCGTTTTTCATTGCGCAAACCATTATCAACATGACCTCGGGGTGGGTGTCGATGCTGACCGGCGCCAAGGGGCCGAATTCGGCCACGGTGACAGCCTGCGCCACCGGCACGCACGCCATCGGCGACGCATATTCGGTCATCGCGCGCGGCGACGCGGATGCGATGATCGCCGGCGGCTCCGAGGCTTGTGTCTGCGAGTTGGGTATTGGCGGCTTTGCCGCTTCGCGGGCGCTGTCCACGCGCAACGATGAGCCCGAGCGTGCTTCGCGGCCGTGGGACAAGGATCGGGATGGATTTGTGATGGGCGAGGGCGCGGGCGTGCTGGTGCTGGAATCGCTGGAGTCCGCCAAAGCGCGCGGAGCGGAGATCCTGGCCGAGGTGGTTGGCTACGGCATGTCTGGCGACGCCTATCACATCACCGCGCCCGCGCCGGGCGGCGAGGGCGGGGCGCGCTGCATGCGGGTGATGATGGAACGGGCCGGGATTGCGCCCGAGGAAGTGGACTACATCAATGCGCACGGCACGTCCACGCCGGCGGGGGACGTGGCCGAGACCGAGGGCATCAAGTCGGTGTTTGGCGACCACGCGCGCAGGCTGATGGTGTCGTCCACCAAGTCCATGACCGGCCATCTGTTGGGCGCGGCGGGCGGCATCGAGGCCGGGTTCACCGTGCTGGCCGTGCATCGTGGCGTCGTGCCTCCGACCATCAACCTGGACGAGCCGGGTGAGGGGTGCGATCTGGACTATGTGCCGCATGAGGCGCGCGAAGCCGATATCCGCGTGGCCATTTCCAACTCCTTCGGCTTTGGCGGCACCAACGCCTCCGTTGCTTTCCGCAAGATCACCTAGCGGGCACGCTGCGGTGTATTTTCGCACCGTGCGCAATCCGGGCCGTGAGCGCAGCGCTTACGGCCTTTTTTCTTGTTTCCCCGAGCGTTTTTCAGCGTTGTTCGAGGATGCCGTCGGCGGTGGCCGGCAGTGGCTGGCCGCGCGGAGCGGTTCGCGTCTGGCGCTGTCGTCGCTGGATGCGCGCGCAGGCGAGGCGTTTTTCCGTGATTGGCGCGAGGGCTTGCGCGAGCGGGCGGATTCCCCCGCGATTCGTTTTTTGGTGTACGCGGCTTATGAGGCCGGCGCATTGCTGGAGCGGTTGCCGGAACCGAAGAGTTGCCCTCCGGTGGCCGTATTGTGGTTGTTGCAGCCCGATTTCTCCCTTTGTTTCGATGGCGATCACGTGCATCTGGCGGCGCGTTCGTCCGCGCTGCTGGACGAGATGGAGCGGATGCTGGAACACAGCGCGAAGGGATGCACGATACCGCGCCAGGCGGGAGACGGGACGGGCCAACACTGGCGGGTAACGCCGGGCGCGGCGTATCGGGCGGCCGTGGCGCGCGTGCGCGAATACATCGCCGCAGGCGACATCTTTCAGGCCAACATCGCCCGCTTCTGGCGCATGCCGTTTGCCGAAGCCGATCTGGCGGCGTTGTATGCGAGATTGCGCGCGGTCAACCCCGCGCCGTTTGCCGGCTGGATGCGCGTGGAAACGGATGCAGGCCTCATGCACCTGCTGTCTGCCTCGCCCGAGCGTCTGTTTCGCGTGACGCCGGACGGATGGGTGGAAACCCGGCCCATCGCCGGCACCCGCCGGCGCGGTGCGGAGGATGACGAGGCCATGCGTCGTGAATTGCTGCTGTCGGAGAAGGAACGGGCCGAGCATGTGATGCTGGTGGATCTGGAACGCAACGATCTGGGACGAGTGTGCCAGCCGGGCACCGTGGAGGTGAACGAGCGCATGGTGGTGGAGCGCTATGCGACGGTGCAGCACATCGTGTCCAATGTGCGCGGACGCCTGCGGCCGGAATGTGACGTGGTGGACGTGTTTCGCGCCATGTTTCCGGGTGGCACCATCACCGGTTGCCCGAAGGTGCGCTGCATGGAAATCATCCACGAACTGGAGTGCGGCGCGCGCGGCCCTTACACGGGCAGCATGGGCTATGTGGGCTGGGACGGATCGGCGGACATGAACATTCTGATTCGCACCTTTTGGCATGTGGACGGCATGCTGCATTGGGCCGCCGGCGCGGGCATCGTGGCCGACTCCGACCCGGAGCGTGAACTGGCCGAGACGGAGCACAAGGCGGCGGGGTTGCTGCGCGCGCTGGCGCGCTGAAGCGCTTGCCCTCGCGTTCGTGGAAGCCTATGCTTCGCATACCCTGAAAGTGAGCTGCGGCTCGCTTTTTTGTTTTTTTGGGATGTCGCCCATTGGCGATTGGAGCAGGATGTGGTGGAAGATCGAATCGCGGCGTTGCTGGCGCCGATTGCGCGCGAGTTGGGCGTGGATGTGCTGAAGGTGAGTCTGGGCGGCGGCGATCATCGGCAGTTGTTGCGCGTGGTTGTGGATCAGGCCGGCGGTGTGCCGTTTGAGGCGTTGGAACGCATCAGTCGCGCACTGTCGCTGCAACTGGATGCCGAAGATCTGATTCGGGGGCGCTATCATCTGGAGGTGACGTCGCCGGGACTGGACTGGCCTCTGGAGACGGAGGCGGATTTCCGTCGCCATCGGGGAGAGATGTTGCGGGTGAGTCTGGCGGACGGAGCGAGCCTTGTCGGCCGGAACCGCGGCGTGGAGGATGGGGTGTTGCGCATCGAGGATGCCTCGGGCGCGGTGCGCAAGATCGCGCTGGAGACGACGGTGAAGATTGTCCGGACGGTGGATTGGGGGCGTTCGGGCGAAGGAAAAAAGCGAAGGAACAGGTGAGGTTGGAAGCGATGAATGTTCAGATGTTGCAGGTGGCGCAGGCGGTGGCGCGCGAGAAGGGCGTGGAGGAAGACGTGGTGATCGAGGCCATGGAACAGGCCATCAAGACCGCCGCCCGCCGCACCTATGGCGACAGGCATGTCGAGGCGAGGATCGATCGTGAAACCGGCGAGATGAAACTCTACCACGTGCGCACCGTGGTCGAAGAGGTGGAGGATCCGGACAACGAGCTGACGCTGGAAGAAGCGCGCAAGCTGGATCCCGCGGCGGAGATCGGGCAGGAATTCCGCGAGGAGTTGCCTCCCATCGAGCTGGGGCGCATCGCCGCGCAGACGGCCAAGCAGGTCATCAACCAGAAGATCCGCGAGGCCGAGCGCGCCCGCGTGGTGGAAGAATACGAACCGCGCGTGGGCGAACTGATTACCGGCATCGTCAAGCGCGTGGAGCGCGGCAATGTGTATGTGGATTTGGGGCGCGGCGAAGGCGTGATGTTCCGTGAGGATTTGCTGCCGCGCGAATCCTGGCGGCAGGGGGATCGCGTGCGCGCCTATCTGCGCGAGGTGCGCAACCAGCCCAAGGGGCCGCAGGTGATTTTGTCCCGCGCCGACGCCGGCATGGTGCTGCGCCTGTTCGAACAGGAAGTGCCGGAGATTCAGGATGGTCTGGTGTCCATTCAGGCCATCGCCCGCGATCCCGGATCGCGCACCAAGATTGCGGTGATTTCCAACGATCCGGCGGTCGACCCGGTGGGCGCCTGTGTGGGTATGCGGGGCGCGCGCGTGCAGGCCGTGGTCAATGAATTGCATGGAGAGAAAATCGATATCATCGAGTGGACGCCGGACACGGTGACCTTCGTGATCAATGCGCTGGCGCCGGCGGAGATTGACCGTGTGCTGGTGGACGAGGAAAACAACACCATCGAGGTCGCGGTGCCGGAGGATCAGCTGGCCATCGCCATCGGCCGACGCGGGCAGAATGTTCGCCTGGCCGCGGAGTTGACCGGATGGAACATCGAAATCATGACCTCCAGCGAGGAACGCGAGAAACGCGCGGCCGAAATCGCCGAGGCCAGCGCGATGTTCCAGGAAACGCTCGACATCGACGAAGGCTTCGCGACCCTGTTGTGCAATGAAGGGTTCATGTCGCTGGAGAGCCTGGCCTATTGCGCGTTGGAGGATCTGACGGCCATCGAGGGGTTGGACGAGGAGACCGCGCACGAGCTGCAGACCCGCGCACGGGATGCGCTGTTGCAGCAGGAGCTCGGCAAGAGCGAGCGTGTGGAGATCGAAGACAGTCTGCGCAATCTGCCGAACATGAGCGACGAGCTGGCCGCGCAGCTCGCGGCGCGCGGCATCGGCACGGCCGAGGCGCTGGCGGAAGCCGCCGTGGACGACCTGGAGGGTGTGGAGGCTGCCACGCGCGAGGAGCTGGAGGCCCTGATTCTGGCGGCCCGGGAGGCGTGCGGCTGGTTTGACTGAACGCCGTTGCATCGTGTGCCGACAGTCGCGCGCCAAGGGTGATTTGTTGCGCCTGGTGTGCGATGATCAGGGGTCGGTGTGGCCTGATGTGCGGCAGAAGGCGCCGGGGCGCGGGGCCTATGTGTGCCGGGAGATCTGCTGGCAGCGATTGCGCGACAAGCACCTGCGCGCCGCGTGGAAAGCTCGGGCGCGCGGTGCCGGGTTGGCCGACGCCTTGCGCAAGCGACTGGCTGTGGCGCTTTGGGAGATGTGCCGGCAATATGTGCGCCGCCGGCGGAACGTGATGCACGTGGGGCGCGACGCGGTGTTGCGTCGCCTGTCGGAAACGGCGCCCGTGCTGGTGTTGCTGGCCGATGATGCCGGAGAGGTGTTGCGCCGGCAGGTGGAGGAAGCATGCGCCCGTCGCAATGCTGTCGGGCAGGATGTGGCGCTCCACCGGGCCGGGCCGGCGCAGACGCTGGCGCGTCTGCTGGAGCGGAAGAAGGTGTCGGTGCTGGCGTTGGATGCCGATCCGGCAAGCAAAAAATGGTTGCGCGACTGGACATGGTGCGCGCGACTGATGGAGTAGTGAACGAAATGGCGAAGATACGCGCCCTGGATTTGGCCAAGGAACTGAAGGTGGAGGTTGCCGATTTGCAGGCGGCCGCCCGGGACTGCGGCGTGGTGGTGAGCGGCCCCACCAGCATGCTGACCCCCGAGGAACGGGAGAAGCTGGCCGAGGCTGTGAAAAAGGGCGGGAACAAGACCGCATCCTCCAAGCGGGGCGCGCGCACGCTGACCCTGAACAAACCGATGGTCGCCGGTGCCGGGCGCACGACCGCCAGCGCCGCGGGCGGCCGGGGGCAGACCGTGAAGGTCGAGGTGCGACGCAAGATCGCGCCCAAGCGCACATTGACCGCGCCAAAGACGACCGCGCCGACAGGCGCGACCCGGCCGGCCGGTCGTGTTGCAGCGCCT
>CAYVBG010000077.1:0-7480 GCA_964449205.1 uncultured Zetaproteobacteria bacterium
GGTTTGTCTGTTGCCGCAGTATCTGATTTCCGAGTTGTCCGTGCCGTTCTACTTCGGTGGAACCAGTCTGCTCATTGTGGTGGTGGTCACGATGGACACCATGTCCCAGATTCAGGCGCATCTGCTCACGCATCAGTATGAAGGGATGATGAAACAGGCGCGGCTGAAGACCGGGCGCTGAGCCGCGATGAATCTGGTGTTATTTGGCCCGCCGGGGGTCGGGAAAGGGACACAGGGCGCGCGCCTGGCGCAGGAGACCGGTATCGCGCATCTGGCGATGGGCGATATCCTGCGCGCCGCCGTGGCCGAGGGCACCCAGGCGGGCCGCAAGGCCAAGGCGTTTATGGATGCAGGGCAGTTGGTTCCCGACGATGTGGTCGTTGAGATGATTGAGGATCGCATTATGCGCGAGGGGCGGAGCGGTTTTCTGCTCGACGGGTTTCCGCGCAACGTGACGCAGGCCGAGGCGCTGGATGCGATGCTGGCGCGGCATGGATTGTCGCTGGATCGGGTGGTGTTCATGGATGCGCCGGAGCATGGCTTGATCGATCGGCTGTCCGGGCGATTGGTGTGTCGGGCTTGCGGTTTGAGCTTTCATCGGCATTATTCGCCTCCCCGCGAGGCCGGGCGTTGCGATGCCTGTGGTGGCGAGCTCTATCAGCGGGAGGATGATCGCGAAGAGGTTATCGCCAACAGGTTGGCTGTGTATCGTGAGCAAACCGAGCCGCTGTTGCAGTTTTATGCCGGCAAGCCGGGCTTCGTGCGGTTGGATGCGTCGGGCGACATGGACGAGGTGTATGCGTCGCTGGCCGCAGTGGTGAGGTGACAGGATGGCGAAGGAAGACATCATCGAAATGTCCGGCGAGGTGATCGAAAAACTGCCCAATGCGATGTTCAAGGTGCGGTTGGAAAACGGTCACGAGGTGCTGGCGACGATTTCGGGCAAGATGCGCAAGTATTACATCCGCATCCTGCCGGGCGATCGGGTGACGGTGGAAATTTCCCCTTACGACCTGTCCCGCGGGCGCATCAGCTACCGCGAAAAGTGAGTGCTCGCCGCATTGTCGGCGTTGGAGGCGAAGAAACATGAAGGTTCGTGCATCGGTGAAGAAAATCTGCGGCAAGTGCCGCATCATCAAGCGGCGCGGCATTGTGCGGGTGATTTGCGAGAATCCCCGTCACAAGCAGCGTCAGGGATGAGGTCGCGCATGCGATCGCGGCGGACTTTGAACTTGCGGAAGGCCGGTCTTGTGTCTATCATCGCGCGCCCTTTGGCGGGGCGCGGTGATCGGGCCGCGCCGGCATTTTGCGGACAGGAGGCATAAGTGGCTCGTATTGCCGGAGTCAACATTCCGACCCAGAAGCGCGTTGAAGTGGCGCTGACCTATATCTATGGCATCGGGCGCTCCACGTCCCGCAAGATTCTGGCTGCGGCCAAGGTGAATCCCGACACGCGCGTGAAAGACCTGACCGACGCCGAAGTGGGCAAGATCCGCTCGGTCATCGACAAGGAATACACGGTGGAGGGCGACCGGCGCCGCGAAGTGGCGATGGATATCAAGCGTCTCACCGATTTGGGCTGCTACCGCGGTCTGCGCCATCGCAGGGGGCTGCCGGTGCGTGGTCAGCGCACCAAGACCAATGCGCGCACGCGCAAGGGGCCGCGTCGCACCGTGGCCGGCAAGAAGAAGTAAGTCGAGGTAACCCATGGCATCTCCGAAGAAGTCTGGCGCCAAGCGTCGCGCCCGCAAGAACGTCGCCAATGCCGTTGCGCATATCCGGGCGAGCTTCAACAACACCATCATCACCTTCACCGACGAGGCCGGCAACACGATTTGCTGGGCCACCAGCGGTGCGTCCGGTTTCCGCGGATCGCGCAAGAGCACGCCGTTTGCGGCACAGGTGGCGGCCGAGGAAGCCTGCCGCAAGGCGATGGATCATGGCGTGAAGAATGTGCAGGTGCTGGTCAAGGGGCCTGGTTCCGGGCGCGAGTCCGCCATTCGCGCCATCGCGGCCTCGGGCCTGAATGTCACCTTCATCCGCGATGTGACCCCGATTCCCCACAACGGTTGCCGTCCTCCGAAGCGGCGCCGCGTTTAGGAGTAGAACAAGATGGCTCGCTACATGGACGCCAAGTGCCGGCTGTGCCGCCGCGAAGGCGAGAAACTGTATCTGAAGGGTTCGAAATGCTATTCGGACAAGTGTGCGATTGAGCGCCGTCCGTACGCCCCCGGCATGCATGGGCAGAGCCGCCGGCCGGGCCGCGCGTCGGACTATGGCTTGCAGCTGCGCGAGAAGCAGAAGGTCAAGCGCATCTATGGATTGCAGGAAAAGCAGTTCCGCCGCTATTTCCGCGATGCCGACCGCATGCCGGGCGTGACCGGCCTGAACCTTTTGCAGTTGCTGGAGTCGCGGCTGGACAATGTGGTCTATCGCATGGGGTGGGCCAGTTCCCGAACCGAGGCGCGGCAGATGGTGCGGCACAAACATGTGATGGTGAACGGTCGCGTGGTTGATATTCCGTCCTGCCGGGTGCCGGTGGGCGCGAAGCTCTCACTGTCCGCCAAGGCGCGGGAGCATCTGCGGGTGAAGGCCGCCGCCGAGGCTGCCTCGCAGCGCGGCGTGGCCGACTGGGTGGATGTGGACCTGCAGACGCTCCAGGGCACGTTCCGCCAGTTGCCCGCGCGCGATCAGTTGGATCCGGGCATCCACGAGCAACTCATCGTTGAATTGTATTCCAAGTAAGGCATCGGACAGGGGAAGCGCATGAAGCTTATCAAGCCTCGCAAGGTCACGGTCGAGGAAATCGTTCCGGGCCGCACCGCCAAGATCACATTCGAGCCGTTGGAGCGCGGGTTCGGCACGACGTTTGGCAACAGTTTGCGCCGGATGCTGCTGTCCTCCCTGACAGGCGCGTCGGTGACAATGGTGCGAATGGAGGGCGTGGCGCACGAATTCGACACCATCAAGGGTGTGCGCGAAGACGTGATGGACATCATCCTTACGCTCAAGCAGCTTGATCTGAAGGTGGATGGCGAAGGCAGTCGCGCCATCAACCTCGATGTCAAGGGGCCGGCTGTGGTGACGGCTGGAAGTTTCAAGACGCCAGGGGATGTGCAGGTCTTGAATCCCGATCTGGTGCTGGCCCATCTGAACGACGACGGTGCGTTGAAGATGGAGGTCACCGTTGAGACCGGTCGCGGCTATGTGCCGGTGCAGGAGCGCACGGATGTGGAGCGTGCTGCGGGCACCCTGCTGGTGGATGCGTCCTTTTCTCCGATTCGTCGTGTGGCGACCCGGGTGGAGAACGCGCGTGTGGGCCAGAACACGAACTACGACAAGCTGATCATGGAGATCGAGACCAACGGTGCGATCTCGCCGGAAGACGCCGTCCACGAGGCCGCGCGCATCATTGAGGATCAGCTGGCGGTGTTCCTGGACTTTGATGCGGTTGAAGTGGTTGAAAACGACGCGGACGAAGGCGTGAATCTGGAGGAGCTGCTGCGGCAGCCGATCGATCACCTCGATCTGTCGGTGCGTTCGATGAACTGCCTGAAGAGCGACAATGTGTTCTATGTGGGCGATTTGGTCATGCGCAGCGAGCAGGACATGTTGCGCACGCCCAATTTTGGCCGCAAGTCGCTGACGGAAATCAAGGAAGTGCTGGAGAAGATGGGGTTGTCGCTGGGCATGCAGCTCAAGGACTGGCCGCCGGCCGATCTGCCACAGCCAAGCGAGTGACCGCTTCGCCGCACAGCAACGGAAAGGGGTAACACCATGCGTCATCGCAAGCATCATGGAAATCTCGGTCGGCCGAGCGGTCATCGCCGCGCGGTGTTGGCCAACCTGGCTGCGGCCCTGCTCACCCATGGGCGCATCGAGACCACCGAGGCCAAGGCGCGCGCCGTGCGCCCGTATGTGGAAAAGCTGATCACCTTGGGCAAGCGTGGCGATTTGCACGCGCGTCGGCAGGCGCTGGCCAAGCTGCGTCGCCGCGACATCGTGGATCGTCTGTTCTGTCATGTTGCGCCGGCGTTCGCCGACCGCAATGGCGGCTATACGCGCACCATCAAGACCGCGTTTCGCGCCGGCGATTCCGCGCCGATGGCCATCATCGAGCTGGTGGAGCAGCCGCGCGAAGCAGACAACGCCGCAGTCGGCTGAACGTCGTCGTTTTGCCTTTCGGTTCGGGCCGCGCGTTATGCGCGGCCCTTTTTGTGTGCATTCGTGTTGCATTCTGTTGCCGGCCCCGTAGCGCTCGTCGCGACGTTCCCCGGCGTCATGTCCTGGCACGGCCGTGAACGTTCCGGGCTAACCTGCGATGGTGAAGGCATCGGGCAAGACTGGAGGGAGGGCATCCTCCAGAATCTCGATGCCGTCCACGCGCGCGGTCGGGGGGCCATGCGCCAGCCAGGCACGCATGGCGGAAAGCTGCGCCTCATGGCCACAGATCCATGCCTCCACGCTGCCGTCCGGACGGTTGCGCACCCAGCCCGTCACCCCAAGACGACTGGCCTCGCGGCGCGTACTCTCGCGGAAAAACACGCCCTGCACGCGACCGGTGACGCGCACGCGCAGACAACGGAGCGCGGCGGTCACAGCGTGTCCGGCCGCAACACGGTGTCGCGGGCTTCGGGCAGGGTTTCGGGGTAATCGGTGGAGTAATGGAGTCCGCGCGATTCGTGTCGCCGCTGGGCGCAGCGGACGATCAGCTCGGCCACCAGCGACAGGTTGCGCAGCTCGATCAGGTCGCGGCCGATCGGATATTGCCAATAATAGGAGGCGATTTCCTCCCGGATGATGGCAAGGCGCCGCCGGGCGCGGCGCAGGCGCTCATCCGATCGCACGATGCCGACATAGTTGGACATCGTGGCGCGCACCTCGTCCCAGTTTTGCTTGATCTGCACCCGTTCCTCTTCCGGGCGCACACCGCTTGCATCCCAGGCCGGCAGGGCCGGCATGTCGCTGTCTTCCGGCGCGTCGGCGATGGCCCCGGCGCAAAGCTCGGCCATGGCCAGGCATTCGAGCAGCGAGTTGCTGGCCAGCCGGTTGGCGCCGTGCAGACCGGTGCAAGCGGCCTCGCCAATGACATGCAATCCGCGAACGGGGGTGCGGCCGGCCACGTCGGTCTGCACGCCGCCGCAAAGGTAGTGCGCGGCAGGCACCACGGGCACGGGCTCACGCCGCATGTCGATGCCGCGCGAGAGCAGGCGTTCCAGAATGTTCGGGAACTGCCGCTCCAGCTGTTCGCGGCCAATGGGCCGCGCATCCAGCAACATGAAATCGCAACCCTGTTTCTTCATCTCGTGATCGATGGCGCGGGCCACGATATCGCGCGGGGCCAGCTCCGCGCGCGGGTCGTAGTCCGGCATGAAACGGCGACCGGTCGGGTCGGTCAGCACCGCGCCCTCGCCGCGCAGCGCCTCGGTCAGCAGCTGCGTGGAGCCGGCCGGGTCGTAGAGGCAGGTGGGATGGAACTGAATGAACTCCATGTTCATCACCGGGCAGCCGGCGCGCCAGGCCATGGCGATGCCGTCCCCGGTGGCGACATGCGGGTTGGATGTGTAGAGATAAACCTTGCCCGCACCGCCGGTGGCCAGAATGGTATGCGGCGCGGCCAGCGTCACGACATCGCCCTCCGGTGTCAGCACATAGGCGCCAAAGCAGCGATCCGGCCCCTGGCTGTAGCGTCCGAGCCGGCGCGCGGTGATGAGATCCACGGCCATGTGTCGGTTCAGGCAGGTGATATTGGGATGGCGGGTCACCGGTGTCAGCAGGGTTTCGCCCAAGGCCTTGCCGGTGGCGTCTTTGGCGTGCGCGATGCGACGGCGGGAGTGCGCGCCTTCGCGTGTCAGGTGGAGCTGACCGTTTTCGGTGTCGAATGGCGCGCCCATTGCGCGCAGTTCGCGAATGATGCGGCCGCTCCGACTGATGATGGCGCGTGCGGCGGATTCATGGCACAGGCCCGCGCCGGCGCGCAAGGTGTCTTCGATATGCTGGTCGATGGAGTCGTCCGAAGACAGGACGCCGGCAATGCCACCCTGCGCATACCAGGTGTTGGATTCGGAGAACGTGTCCTTGTTGACCAGCGCCACCCGTCCCCGTCGCGCCAGAAGATTGGCGACGAACAGGCCGGCCGCGCCGCCACCGATGATCAGGTAATCAAACGTGGTGCTCGGATGCATGGTGAAACTTTGACATATCTGTATCTTATGCCGCAACGGGGCGGCGGGTAAAGAGAGGATGTGAGCACCCGGAGGTGTGTCATGGAACAAACAGCCGAAGTGGTCGCGGTTCGGGGTGGCGAGGCGCTGGTGAGTGCCCGGCGCGCTTCCGCCTGTGGCGATTGCGCCGGCCGCTCGGCCTGCGGCACGCTGGGATCCTGGCGGCAGCGTCCGGCCCGGATGTGGGTGGCCAATACTGCGGGCGCGCGCGTGGGCGATCGGGTGGTGGTCGATGTGCCGGAGGGCGCGCTGCTGCGCGCGGCGGCGCGTCTCTACGGTGCGCCGATGGTTGCGTTCTTGGCTGCAGGCATGTTGGCGTTGGCGTTGGCGCGACGGTGGGAGGCCGCGAATCCCGATGCTTGGGCGGCGTTGGCGGCACTGGCCGGCATGGCTATGATGTTTGGCGTCATGCGTGTGCGCCACGCCCGCGGGCGTGCCAACGAACTGGACGACGCGCGCATCGTGCGCGTGCTGGATCGGGTGCCATGATGCCTGTCGCAAACGATGGGGTCCGCACGGCCGCCTTGCAGGCCGAGGTGCCGGACCCCGGATGTATCCGCCCGTTGCCAGCCTCCCATTTTCACCCATTTGGGTGATGACGAGGCGAGGCCGCTGTGGTTGCCTGCGCACAGGAGGGGCGGGTATGCGTGGTGTGGCGGGGTTGGTGGCATGCATGGTTTGCGCGGGAACGACGGTCGGGGCCGCTGATTTTTCGACGTTGACGGGCTGGCCGGAGTGGAGTTTTTACGGCAGCAACACGTATCGTTTGGACGGGTACAACGCCTATGGTGATCGTGCTTCGTCTCCCTATCCGTATACGGGCATCCAGGACTACGATGAGCTGAATCTGAGCCTTGAGCGGCGGTTTTCCGCATTCGACCGGGTCACGGGGGAGGTCAGCGGGTTGCTGTACAATGCCTCGCGGTATCGGAGTGATTTTCAGGGGGTGGTTCCGGAGCGTTTGAACATTCGTCGGGACAAGGGCGATGTTGGAGTGCCCTACCGTTTGGAGGCGGGGGACTTTTTTGCTTTTCAGAGTTACCGCACGATTCAGCGCACGCTGAAGGGGGTGCGTTTGGAGTTGCAGCCGGATGTTGGTGGTGCTGCACGTCATTCGATTGAATTGTTTTCGGGTGGTGGTTCGCCGTCGTGGCGGAGGTTTCAGTTGAAAGACGACTGGAGCAACGGCGCCTCGTGGCTGGTGGAGCATCCGCTGATTGGGCGGTTGAGCACCAATTTTACGTTGAATCACAAGC
>CAYVBG010000078.1:0-7439 GCA_964449205.1 uncultured Zetaproteobacteria bacterium
AAAACAATCTTAGCCCCAAACTTTCCTTCCAAATGTGCAACAACCTGCCCCAAGGCCTTGATGATGTCAGACTCCTGCTTTTTCGAGGTGACATTGATCACTGTTCCGACCCGCTGTTTTCGAAGCTGGTGTTTTCGTGCCATCTACACTTACCTCCGCTCGACCAAAAAGAGTTGTTCTGTCACGTGAATTGGCCTGTTATTGAGGTTACGGCTCCCGCGAAATGCGTTGTATCTGGTTTCGAACACGTCGACAGAACCTAGCTTAGCGAGTAAGGAACGCATCTCATCTGGAGAAATGAAACCTTCATTGTTGAATGAGATCAGGAGGAATGACGCGCTGATTGACTCAAGGAGTTCTGAGAGCAAAGGCAACGCTCGTGCGCGGACATTGTAGCCTGAACGTCGCCAATCTGTGGGTATCCCGGAGACTCGGCTAATACGCTCCGGGCGCTTGTATCGAACCAATAGGTTCAGCATGAAGTAGTTTGACCCATAAGGATGCTGATTGTATGGCGGATCGATGTAGGCAAGATCAAGTTCCTTCAGACGCGGAGCAAGCGTGTTAGCGTCTTCTTGATAGACTTGATACTCGCACTCGTATTTGCTGAGGACTGGTACTTCAAGCATTATTGTCCCAAGAATGCGAGTAAGAGCGTCTGATCCTGTTCCACCAAACTGGCCAACACCGGTCTTTCGGTTCTTATAGAAACCTTTGAATACACCGGCGGTATTTGCATGAATCGAGGCCTCACTCAGCAGCGGCCCCAAAAGCAGATCTCTCATCGTATCTGGAACAGTCTCGATCAGACGACGATAATTATCCAGACGACGAGCATTGGCCTTGGTGTAGAAGACACGATCTTTCGGAGTGATGTGGGCATCATCTTTGGGCGCGTATAGTTCTTCGATGAAGCCACGTGGCAAGTCTACAGTGTCGACTTTGGCGTTTAGATCCGCGACAACACGGTTTAGTGCAGGAAAATTAACCTCACTCCTGTTTGCCAGGAAGCACCTGGAGATGACGGCAGCATAGTCTTCGAAGTCATTGACTATCAGTAAGGAAGAGTGGGCTTTCAAGAGGCGTGATACTACCCCCGAGCCGCTGAAGGCATCCAGCACCCGCAGGCGAGACTTGCCGAGCCGCCGCTTGACGCGCTCAACGGCCGAACTGATGGGACCGAGGAGGGCACGCTTATTCCCAATATATGTGATCAGCTGTCGTGACAGGTAATCTTGGTTCTCAGTCATCGGGTTGTCTGACCAGATGGACAACTGGTCCGCTTCTCCAGCTAGCATCCGCGAATGTCGAGACTTCATCAAGCAATCATCCTCTGTGTCGATTCTTCTTGACGTCTAACAATCCAAATATGCGGAACAGATTGGCCGCATACCCAGCGCATGTAGATAGAACTTTGTTCACCGGCATTGGATATCGGGCCAGAAAAGCGGAATGGATTGGGATCGGCGCATGGGCATCTCTCCTCCCTCGGAGCGATTTCACCCGGCAGCATACACAAGCCTGCGCCCATCGCGCAAGTCCATCCCGGAGCGCGCGTGCCGGGATCGTCCGCCACGCCGCGCAATCGATTTGCATCCTTGGCCATGCTGCAAACGCTTGCGATTCGGGCTGTCATGCCCCGATGCGCAAGGATCGGGTGAAGTGCTACAGACTGGGCGAGGAGCCGGTGGACAGGGTGTTCAACCGCGTGTGGGATATCACGCGGGCAAGCTGGCCCGCGCCCGTGCCCGAACGGATGGACAAAACCCGTGTTGTGGTGCGGCGCTTGCATGATCGGGATGAAGATTCATGACGGGCTTGAGTTCGTTGAAGGATGGGTCCCATGATTCAGTCCGTGGGCTTTCCGGAAGGGGTGTAGCGCCGCTGCAAGCGCGCATCGTTCAGCCAGTTTTCGAGGGCCTTGCCGCAGCCATGTGCTTCGGCCAGTTCGAGGGCTGTTTCCAGTAACTGCGGATGCATCAGGCACAGGGCGGCCACATCATGCATGTCTTGTTGGCCGCCCGCGAGGCATTTGCTGCGGATAAAGCTGATCACATCCGGCGTGCGCAGGCTGGCGTGGATTTCGATTTTGGCGTTCCGCAGCCCTGTGTCCGCAGTCGGAAGAATCTGGAATTCGATATCGCCGATTTCGCCGGTGATGACCCAAGCCAGATCGCCGGGGTCGTGGTTGGTGCGAATGTCGGCCTTGATGCCGGCTTTCTTCAGGCGGCGTAAAATTTCTTCCGGTTGCAGGCCGGAGGCGATATCCACATCGCGGGTGAATCGCTCCACGCCATGCATTGCGGCGCACAGGCCGCCGATCAGCATGCTTTCGGGATCGAGCAGATCCAGAAGCCGCCGCGCCGCCTGGTCAAGCCGCATGGATGCGCCTGTGGAACTCGTGCATCTCGCACACATGCCGCAAGCGGCGATGGTGAATGGTTTCAACCCGGCAGGCATCGGGATCGTCCGCCGGGCCATGCAGAAAGAGCTCGCCTTCGTTCACGAGCTGCAACATCGTTGCGCGGGCGCGCCGGGCGTGTTCGCCGGTGTGATCGGCAATCAGGCGGGCCGCCGCGGGCAGCGGCAGGGATTCGCGGCTGTCCAGCAGGGAGAGGATGCGCCGGCGCTCGCGGTCATCCATCGCGCGGGTTGGGTGCCTCATGGTCGGATGATGCGCGGTTCGGCGGGCGGGCGCAACCGGGGTGGAATGCGCGCGTGGCATCTCTGCCGGGAGCTTGCAGGGATTGCTCCGGATTGACCACGCCGGCCGAAATCACGCATTTCATGCCGTCTTCCACACTCATGTCCAGCGGGATGATGTCGTCCTCGGGCACATACAGCAAAAAGCCGGAGGTCGGGTTCGGCGTGGTGGGAACGAATACGGAGACGACGTTCCCGGCCAGCCGGCGCTGGATCTCTCCATCGTTGACGCCGGTGACGAAGGCCAGCGCATGCAGCCCGCGTCGCGGATACTCGATCAACACCACCTGACGGAAGGCGTTTTTGTTGTCTTGCACCATGGTTTCCATCGTGCTTTTCAATGCGCCATACACGGCGCGCACCAGCGGAATGCGGGTGACGATGGCCTCTCCCATGCGCACCATCTGCCGGCCGATATAGCTGGCGCCGATCATGCCGGTGAGCAGAATGATCAGCAGGGTGAGCACGAATCCCAGGCCGGGAACATGGAATCCGAACAAGGCCTCCGGCTGCCAGGACGGGGGGATGAGGTGGATCATGCCGTCCATCGAACGCACGACCGCCGCAAACAGATAGACGGTGACCGAGATGGGCGCCAGAAGCACGATTCCCGTGAGGAACCAGCGTTTGAGACGTGATCGTTGTTTCATTGTTTTGCTCCCTGGCCCGCGATTGCGGCGCGGCCTGCACAAGGCTGCATTGTGGATGGCGACAGGCGGGCATGACAAGCCCCCGGCATCGCCGCGAGATGGACGAAACGGCGCGCCAGCCGCCGGGCTACGGTCGCTTGAAAGCGGCGCCTGTCATCCCCATAAGGTATAGCGCGAGGGCGGCAACGCCCGGCGCGAAAATCGGGAACGCAAAAGGAGGTGATGGAGTATGGCATTGGTTCGTTGGTCTCCGTTCAGGGAACTGGAAGAAATGCAGCGCAGTTTGTCCAGGATTCTGGACGACGCCACGTTTGGAAGCACGGAAACGGGCCAGTGGCTGCCGGCGGTGGATATCCGCGAAACGGATGAGGCGCTGCTGGTCGAGGCCGAGCTGCCCGGCATCGACAAGAAGGATGTCAATGTCGAGGTGAAGGACGGGGTGCTGACCATTTCGGGCGAGCGCAAGTTCGAAAAGGACGTGAAGGAAGAGAACGTCCATCGCATCGAGCGTTCGTATGGTCGCTTCGTCCGCAGCTTCAGCCTGCCGACGAATGTGGACACCGACAAGGTGGAGGCCTCGATGAAGGATGGCGTGCTGCATGTGCGCCTGCCGAAGAAAGAGAGCGCGAAGCCGAAGGCGATTGCGGTGAAATGATGCGCCGTATCGCCGGCTTGAGGAGCCGCATGAGGCGGCTCCTTTGTTTTTCGTCCGGAAGTATCCATGCGCGGAGTGGGGTTGAGGGGCGACGGGCGCTGTGCAAAGCTTGAATTCGACCGAATTTGCGCATGGAGGCATGGCCCATGAGTCTGGAACTGACGGAAGCGGCGGCGGAGAAGATTCGCGGCCTGATGGCGAACGAGGACAACGAGGACTTGCGCCTGCGCATCTTCGTATCGGGCGGCGGATGCTCCGGATTCCAGTATGGATTCACGTTCGACGATCAGGAACGCCCCGACGACACCGTGGTGGAAAGCCGCGGCGTGGCGTTGCTGGTGGACGCGATGAGCTTGGAGCTGCTCAAGGGCTCCGAAATCGACTACCAGACCTCGTTGCAGGGCGAATCGTTCGTGATTCGCAATCCGAACGCCGCCAGCACCTGCGGCTGCGGCAAGTCGTTCACGCCGGCGGAGAACGGCGGCGGCTGCGCCCATGCGGGGTATTGAGGCAACAAGCCGGGGCAACACGTCCCGCTTCGTTTTCCGGCGCCGGCAACGGCGCCGTTTTTTTGCGCCTTCGCCGCGGGTAGGCTTGGCGCATGGGTGACGTGGCGCTGGAAGTGCGCGATCTGCGCAAGACCTACCGCAATGGCAAGACGGCGCTGGACGGCGTGAGCCTGCGGGTGACGGCCGGCGCCTTTCATGCGCTGCTGGGCCCCAACGGGGCGGGCAAGAGCACGCTCATCAACATACTGGCCGACATCGTGCGCCCGAGCGGCGGCGAAGCCCGGCTGCTGGGGCGCGACATGTTTGCCGAGCGCGCTTGGTGCAAGCGCCACATGGGGGTGGTGCCGCAGGAAGTGGCGCTCGACCCCTTCTTCACGCCGCGCGACGTGCTGCGCATCACCTCCGGGCTGTTTGGCCGCAAGCCGGATGAACGCTGGATCGACGAGCTGCTGGAGCGCCTGGAGCTGGCGCGGCATGCCGGCAAGAACACGCGCCAGCTTTCCGGCGGCATGCGCCGGCGGCTTTTGGTGGCGCAGGCGCTGGTGCACCGGCCGCCGCTGGTGATTCTGGACGAGCCGACGGCCGGCGTGGATGTGGAGTTGCGACGCCGGCTGTGGGATTTCATGCGCGAACTGAACCGCGCCGGCACGACCATGTTGCTGACCACGCACTACCTCGAGGAAGCCGAGGAGTTGTGCGATTTCGTGACCATCATCAACGCCGGCCGGGTGGTGGCCGACCGCCCCATGGAGGCGCTGATGCGCGAGGTGGCGGGGCGCTACCTGTGGTTGCGCTATGGCGAGGGGTTCCGCTTGCGCAAGGAGGATGCGCGGGCACTGGCGGATTTTCAGCCCCGCGCCACGGAACAGGGCCTGTGCCTGACATTGCGGCGATCGGGCGCGCCGGAATCCACGAACTTTCACGAGGCCTATCAGGCCGTGGTGGCGCGGTTGGGGCCGCCGCTGGACGCCGGCGTGCGCGAGGAGGATCTGGAGGATGTGTTCATCCGCCTGACGGGCGAGCGGGGCCCGGGCGCGCCGGGCATGGCCGCCGCCTGCCGGGAGCTGGCGTCGTGAGGCCGGTGAATCCGCGCGGCGCGTGGACATTGTTCGCGCGCGAGACGCGGCGTTTCCTGAACGTGAAGATGCAGACCGTCGTGGCGCCAGCCCTGACCGCCATCCTGTATCTGCTGGTGTTTCGCTATGCGATGGGCGCGCGCACCGTGCCGGGCCTGAATGTGGACTATTTCACCTTCCTGATTCCGGGGCTGGTGATGATGTCCATGCTGCAGAATGCGTTTGCGAACACCTCCAGCTCAATGATTCTCGGCAAGGTGATGAATGTGCACATCTACCTGTTGATGGCGCCGCTCTCGGCGATGGAGGTGGTGACGGCCTTTCTGGCGGCGGCGGTGGTGCGCGCCTTTGTCGTGGGGCTGGTGCTGCTGGCGGTGCTGGCGCCGTTCACGCCGGTGCCGCTGACACATCCGGCGCTGGTGCTGGCCTATGGGGTGCTGGGCAGCGTGCTGATGGGCGGGCTGGGATTGGTGGCCGGCATCTGGTCGAACAAGTTCGATGACGTGGCGCTGGTCAACAACTTCCTGATCATGCCGCTGACGTTTCTGTCCGGCGTGTTTTATTCGGTGAAACAACTGCCGCTGTTGTGGCAGCAGGTGAACCATTTCAATCCGTTTTTCTATCTGATCGACGGGTTTCGCTACGGTTTTCTCGGCGTGGGCGACACGCAGCCATTCACGGCGCTGTGGGTGGTGGCGCTGGCCGCACTGGCCTGCACGGGTGCGTGTTGGCGGCTGTGGCGCATCGGCTGGCGGTTGAAGGAATAGGCCGCCGGTCACGCGCCGGAGAGCAGCAGCCAGGCCACCAGGTTCAGCAGCAACAGAAGCAGCGACAACACCTGCCAGAAACGCACCGGATCACGCTCGATCAGCGGCGTGCGGGCGCGCATCAGGGCCGGGTTCGGGCGGCTCAGGTCGCGCTCGAACTCGGAAAACGCCTCGTAGCGCCGGTCGGGATCGGGGTGGGCGGCGCGGCGGATGGCCTCGTCCATCCATGCCGGCACATCCGTGTTGCGCTGGCGCAGCGGCGTGTAGTCGTAGCGTCGCGCCTTGCGCGCCTTTTCCACGAGCGGGTAGGGGAGCCGGCCGCCGGAAAGCATTTCGTAGATCGTCACCGCGAGCGAGAACATGTCGCTCTTCGGGGTGGGGGCGTAGCCGTCGAACAGCTCCGGCGCGATGTAGTTGGCCGTGCCTTCGATGTGTGATCGCGCCACCGGCGAGTGAATCTCCCGCAGTCCGGCAACGAACACCGAGCCGAAATCGATGATCTTCACGCGGTTGTGGCGGTCGATCATGATGTTTTCCGGTTTGATGTCCTGATGCACCATCTCCCGCCGGTGGAAGGCGCGCAAGCCGGCGATGATCTGGTGCGCGATGTCGCGCACTGCGTCCAGCGGGGGCTTGGGGTGGTCGAGCATCCATTGCGCCAGCGAGCGGCCTTCCAGATATTCGGTCGCATAATACAGGCAACTGCGCTTGCGGCGCGGCGTCAGCACCCGAAGCACATTCGGATGCGAGATGCGCTGGCCGACCCATTCCTCGTGCATGAAGCGATCAATGTAGACGGGATCGTCCTCGAAGTTCACCGAGGGTGTCTTGATGGCCACGGTTTCGCCGGTGTCCGTATCCTCGGCGAGGAAGACCTGCACCGTGGGGCTGGCGTGCAGCTCCTTGAGGATGCGGTAGCCGTCCAGCGCCATGCCGGGAGCAAGCGGCGGCGGGAAGGGCAGCTCGGTCAGCCGGCGGTAGTATTCTTCCTCGCTGGCCGACGGCAGCGAAACGACCTCGATCACCTGGCAGGTGAGGTTGTCGTCGCTGCCGGCGTCCAGCGCGGCTTGCACGATGGC
>CAYVBG010000079.1:0-7399 GCA_964449205.1 uncultured Zetaproteobacteria bacterium
AGGCATCCGCTGGATTTGTGCTGGTCGAACTTCAAGGCCGATCTGGCGGGGGACGAGTTTGCATTCAACCATGATCTGGGAGACCTGGCCTGGTATTGCCGCGCCTATTTGCGGTTGATGCAGCATTGGCGCGATGTGTTGCCCGAGGGCGTGATGCTGGAGCTGGACTACGAGGCGCTGGTGGCCGATCAGGAGGGTCAGACACGCCGGCTGCTGGAGTTTTGCGGCCTGCCGTGGGATGACGCATGCTTGCGTTTCCAGCATGTGGAGCGGGTGGTGCTGACGTTCAGCTCTGCGCAGGTGCGGCAAGGGATGCGAACTGATGCCGTGGCCCGATGGCGGCGGTTCGAGCGGCATTTGGAGCCCGCGCGCAAGATTTTGGCGGACGTGCTGGAATCGTCGTCAATCGGGCCAGATACTTGAACCGCGGAGATCGCGGGGATCGCAGAGATGGATTGGGAGAGAAGGGGCCTGCACACTCGAAAAACTCTGCGGAACTCTGCGTCCTCTGCGGTTCCACGCCAAACAGACCTACCACAGAGGACACAGAGTCACACAGAGTTTGAATGCGCAAAAACCCCGCCGACAAAACAAACAATCAACTCCGCGCTCTCCGCGCCCTCTGCGGTTCCGTTCCTTTGCAGGCGGGATGTGTGTCATTTTGCCACACTCGACCCCCGCATGGCTTGACTGACGTGATGCGCGTCACGCATGGTTCGCCCACCTCCCGGAAGGACCGCGCACGCGGATACGGAGGGGAGGAATCCAAAACCAAAGAAAGAGGGTACGACACATGAAGAAAGTAATCTTCTCTGCTGCGGCCTTCGGCATGGTCGCGGTGTCCGGCATGACGCTGGCGCCGACCACGTCCGAGGCCATCCCGGCGTTTGCGCGCCAGACGGGGGCGGCGTGCTACAGCTGTCACCACCAGTCCTTCCCGGCCATCAAGGCCTTCGGTCGGGCGTTCAAGATGAACTCGTTCACCGACGTGGGTGATCAGGCGCTGGTCGAGGACGACAACCTGTCCATCCCGGCCGTGCTGAACGCGACCTTCGTGGTCAAGGGCAATGCCCAGAATGTGAGCGTGACGCCGAACACCACTCCGTCCGCGACGGTGTACACCATTCCGACCGACGCCGTGCTGATGCTCGGCGGCCGCATCGGCACCAACACCGGTGCCTTCATCGAGTTCAACGGCACGGCCGCCAACTGGCAGCTGATCAACTCGTTCGACGCCGGCGGCTTCAAGGTCGGCATCGGCGCGCACAACACCGGTTTCGGCGGTTCGGGCGTGCTGGAGCTGTCCAACGTGTTTGGTCAGCACGGCGGCGTGCTGTTTGGCAAGCAGCTCTCGGCGGTTGAAAACGCCGGCTTCACGCAGGGCACCACCGGCATCGGCGCCTGGGTGGGCAACGACATGGGCGTGCTGCAATTCGCGCTGATTGCGCCGAGCGTGGCGACCGGCGGCGCCACGAATGTGGGCCTGAAGTTCGGCAAGCTGGTGCGTGGCATCGCCACGCTGGATCTGGCTGGCTGGGATACGCTGATCGGCTTCGGCATCGTGACCGGCAAGGCCGGCAAGCCGGTGCTGGGCGACAACGGTGCCGCTGCTGCCGAGATTCCGATGGACTTGCAGTTCATCGACGTGCAGCTGCAGGGTGAAGTGGGCGACGCCAGCATTGGCGTGTATGCCGACTGGGCCCATGCCAAGGGCAAGACCGGTGCAAACATCCCCCCGGCGGCTGCCAACTACTATGGCGGATCGGCCAACTTCACGGGCGCGGCCTATGGCATTGCCGGTGCCGTGGCAAATGGCACGGGCAACAAGTATGACGGCTATTCCATCCGCGCGACGGTTGAGCCGGTCGATCATTTCCTGTTCCTGATCGGTTATGGCACGCACAAGGTGACCACGGCCACGGGGTCCCAGAAGGAGAACATCTTCCAGCTGGGTGGTCAGTACGCCATCTATCAGAACATGGAGCTGAAGCTGGTGTACCAGGCCATCAAGGACACCACGCCCTTGGGTGTGGCGGCCAAGGCCAATGTGACCACGCTGGAGGTCGAGGCCCTGATGTAATCCGCTTCTTCGGAAGCGTCTGGAAGGGCGGCCCTTGCGGTCGCCCTTTCCTTTTGTGCGCATCCGCGCGAACGTCCTCCACGGTTGATTGTTTGAAAGAAAACCGCAGAGAACGCAGAGAGCGCGGAGTTCTTGTTTGTTTTGGCGGTGGGGTTTTCGCGCATTCAAACTCTGTGTGACTCTGTGTCCTCTGTGGTGGGTCGGTTTGGAATGAAACCGCAGAGGACACAGAGTTTCGCAGAGTTTCCGAGTGTTTTGGCGGTGGCGGTTTTCACGCATTCAAACTCTGTGTGACTCCGCGTTCTTCGCGGTGTATCCTGTTTTGACAAGAACGAACAGGCGTTTACAGTTGGTCAAGACTCTATGTTGACGGGGTGCTGGCAATGACAACCATGGTTGTGGAATTATACGAAGCTCTGAAGTCTGCGGGTGTCGATGATGACCAGGCCAAGAAGGCATCTCAAGCCGTCCTTGACACGGAAATACTTGCAACAAAAACGGACCTGGCAAACCTGCGGGCGGACATCATCAAATGGAATACCGCGACGCTTCTGGCCGCTACGGGGTTGTTTGCGCTGATTGTCAAGCTGATGTCCTGACCTTTCCACGGACATCGTGGAATCAGGTCGGCCATCGCTCCGTGCCGGGCATGGCAACGGCTCGGGCGAGTCGTCGATTCCTTTGGCATGGAACCACAGAGAGCACAGAGGTTTTGTCTGTTTTGGCGGCAGCGGTTTTCACGCATTCAAACTCTGTGTGACTCTGCGTCCTCTGTGGTGGGTCGGTTTGGAATGAAACCGCAGAGAACGCAGAGTTTCGCAGAGTGTTTGTGGTGGAAGGTCGTGTGACGTTTGAACGATTCTCCCCCAATCCATCTCTGCGTCCTCGGCGATCTCCGCAGTTCATCCGGTCGATTGCCAATGTTCGGCAGCGAAACTATCATCGCCGATATGAGCACGATGGTTGTGGAAGTATACGAGGCGCTGAAGGCTGCCGGTGCGCCGGAAGACAAGGCGATTCAGGCGGCCGAGGCGGTCGCTTCGTCGCATACCGCCACCAAGAGCGACATCATGTTGCTGGAAAAACAGATGATGCTGATTCAGTCCGAGCAGCGATTGATGAAGTGGATGATCGGATTCAACCTGGGATTCACGATGGCCGTGCTCTGGAAGGTGTTCGGCTGAGCGGTTTGCACCTGATCCTGGAGTCGAGCGGGCAGACCATACAATCAAACCACGGAGCACTGAAGTGTGAGATCCCGGTGTCCCCGCCTTCTTTCCACAACCTGTCTCTGCGTCCTCGGCGATCTCCGCGGTTTATCCTTCTGCGCGCGGCGACGGCATGTTGACCTTTGGCCGGCAAGCCGGTGGAATGCCGCGCATGAAAAGATACGCGCGTTTCCTGCCCTTGGTGTTCCTGATGTTTCTGGCCGGTTGCCAGAACATGCCACAACTCTTCTGGCCGGTGGACGATGACAAGCCGGACTATGCCCGTTCGACAGGCGGTGGCGCAGCCCGGGCCGAAGGTCGAGCGCCGCTGATTGTGCCGCCCGAGTTGCGCAAGGAAATCGAGGTGCCCGGGCCCGATCAGGTGGCGACCGGTGCCGCGATGCCGGAACATGCGCGCAAGCTGATTGCGGGCAAGGCCGTGCGCCTGGATGCCCGTCTGTATCCCCGGAAGCCGGCGCAGGTGTTCTCGGCCGTAGTGGATGCGATGACGGCGTTGAACCTGCCGGTGGAAAGCGTGGATTCGCCCAGTGGCACGTTGACGACGGACTGGATTCGGCCGAACGCCAACACGCCGAACTCATACATGGCCACGATCACCGGCATGTTCGGCGGTGGGCCGGTGTATATCCGCTACCGCTATGTGGTGCGGGTGCTGCGCGCGAAAGGCGGGCAAACCATGCTGCAGGTGCGCACCTTGGGTCAGCAGTTCATCAATCGCCACTGGGTGAACAAGCCGCTGAAGAAGAAGCTGGCCAACGATCTGTTCTCCGCGGTTGAGGAGCGCCTGGGCGCCTTGCCGCCGGAAACACAGCCGGAGCCACAGCACCCGGCGCCGCCTGCGATGCCCCATCCCGCTTCACCCTGACCCGCCAGAAGAAACCACGACCAATAAAACCGCAGAGGACGCGGAGAGCACAGAGCTTATGTTATGTGTGTCTCTTGGCGTTTCCGCTTTCTCACCCAGCCCGACTCTGCGTCCTCTGCGGTTTCTTCCTTCGGTTTTTGGGCGTGGCTGCTTCTGGCGGGTCAGGCCAGCAAATCCGCCAGCGCCGCGCCCGGATCGGGCTGGCGCATCAGCGATTCGCCGATCAGGAAGGCATGCACGCCGGCATCGTTCATGCGTGCGATGTGGGTGCGAGTGCGGATGCCGGATTCGGTGACGACGATGCGGTCTTCCGGGATTTCGGCCAGCAGATCGAGCGTGGTGTCCAGACTGGTTTCGAAGGTGTGCAGGTTGCGGTTGTTGATGCCGATGAGCCGGGTGTTCAGCCGCAGCGCGCGCTCCAGCTCGGCGGCGTCGTGCACCTCGGGCAGCACGGCCAGCCCGAGCCCGCGGGCGGCGGCGGCGAGATCGGCGGCGAGCGCGTCCTCCACCATCGCGAGAATGATCAGGATGGCGTCCGCGCCGATGGCGCGCGCCTCGATCACCTGCCAGGGATCGAGCATGAAATCCTTGCGCAGAATCGGCAGCCGCACCTGCGTGCGGATGTCGGTCAGATAATGGTTCGCGCCCTGAAAATAGCGCGCGTCGGTCAGCACCGAGAGGCAGGCCGCGCCACCTTGCGCGTAGCCTTCGGCGATGGCGCCCGGGTCGAAATCCGGCCGGATCAGCCCCTTGCTGGGGCTGGCCTTCTTGACCTCGGCGATGACGGCGTTGTCCCCGGCCCGCACCTTGGCCGCGATGGCGCCCGTGAAATCCAGCGGCGTGCGGGCCTGCGCCTGTTCGAGCAGCGCGGCTTCGGGGGTTTCGCGCTTGCGGCGGGCCACCAGCTCGCGCTTGTATGCGGCGATTTCGTTCAGGATCGAGTTCATGCGCGCCGTCCTTTGGATGAGGGAAAACCACAGAGGACGCGGAGTTGCACAGAGTAAACATGGTGTTCAAAAAACGTTGCGAACCGCTGCGTCCTCTGGGACGATGGATGGCTCTGTTGCCGTTTCATGGGGTGTGCACCATACGCTTGATGCCGTTCTTCAGCGAACGGGTGTTGAAGTTGATCAACAGTCCCAAGGGTTTGCGGGAAAGCTTGAGGTATGTGAGCAGCTGCGCCTCGTGAATGGGCAACAATGCGTCCACCGCCTTGATTTCCACGATCACCGTTTCTTCCACGAGCAAATCCAACCGATATCCGGCGTCGACCCGGATGCCTTCATACTCGATGGGGAGATCGACTTGCCTGCGTGTGTTGACGCCGCGTCGGGTCAATTCATGAAGCAAGCAATGTTCATAAGCGGACTCAAGCAGGCCCGGCCCCAATGCGGAATGAACGCGAAACGCGCCATCCAGCACGGCCCGGCTGATTTTGTTCAACTCTGTGAAACTCTGCGTCCTCTGCGGTTGTTGCATGTTTTGCGGTTCATCCACGGGTATCATCGGCATCATCCCTGCTGCGTGAAGGCGATCAGGGCTTCCAGCCTGTCCATCGCGCGGCCCGAATCAATGGCCTCGGCGGCCAGCCGGATGCCCTCGGCGATGCCGTCCGCCCGGCCGGCCACCCAGAGCGCTGCGCCGGCATTGAGCAGCACGATGTCGCGCCCCGCGCCTTTCTGGCCGGCGAGAATGTGCCGGAGGATGGCCGCATTCTGCTGCGCATCGCCGCCTTTCAGCGCCTCGGGGGCGGCGGGCGGAATGCCGAAGGCCGCCGGGTCGATCTCGAAGCGGCAGGGCTCCGAACCTTCCTCGACCAGCATCGCGTCGGTGACGGCGGCGGTGGTGATTTCGTCCAGCCCGTCGCGGCCGTGCACGACGAGCGCGCGCTTGCAGCCGAGCCGGGCCAGCGCCCCGGCGACCAGCTCCAGCCGGTCGTTCGCATACACGCCCAGCACCTGATATCCCGCCCCGGCCGGATTGGTCAGCGGCCCCAACAGGTTGAACACGGTGCGCACGCCCAGCTCGCGGCGCACCGGCCCGGCGTGCCGCATCGCCGGATGCAGCTTTTGCGCGAACAGGAAACCGATGCCGGTGGCATCGATGCAGTCCGCGACCCGCTCCGGCGGCAGGTCGAGGTTCACGCCCAGCGCCTCCAGCACATCCGCCGCGCCGGATTTCGACGACATCGCGCGGTTGCCGTGCTTGGCCACCGGCACCCCGCAGGCGGCGACGACGAAGGAGACGGTGGTCGAGATGTTGAAGGTGGATGCGCCGTCGCCGCCGGTGCCGCAGGTGTCGATCAGGCCGGTGGCTTGCGGCCGGATGCGGGTGGCCGCGGCGCGCATGGCCTCCGCCGCGCCGGCCACGACCTCCGGCGTTTCGCCGCGCACGGCCAGGCCCATCAGAATGGCCGCGATCTGCGCCGGCGTGGCCTCGCCGGCCATGATCGCGTCGAACACCTGCCGGGTCAGCCCGGCGTTCAGGGAGTCGCCGGCATGCAGGCGGCGGATGGCGTCGCGGACGGGTTCGTTCATCGTGCATCCTCCGGGGAAAGCGCCAGAAAGTTGCGCAGCATCGCGTGACCATGCTCGGTCAGGATGGATTCGGGGTGGAACTGCACGCCGAAGGTCGGGTGGCGGACATGCGCCAGCCCCATCAGTTCGCCTTCGGGCGTCCAGGCCGTGCGGCGCAGGCAGTCCGGCAGCGGTTCGGCGACGATCAGCGAGTGATAGCGCGTGGCGGTGAACGGCGAGGGCAGCCCCGCGAACACGCCCGTGCCGTCATGCTCGATCGGGCTGGTTTTGCCGTGCATCAGGCGCGGCGCGCGCACCACGCGGCCGCCGAAGGCCTGCGCGATGGATTGATGCCCCAGGCAGACGCCGAGGATCGGGATTCGGCCCGAGAAGCGCGCAATCAGCGGCACGGACACGCCCGCCTCGTTCGGCGTGCAGGGGCCGGGCGAAATCAGGATGCGCTGCGGACGCATCGCGTCGATTTCATCCAGCGTGACGGCGTCGTTGCGGCGCACGAGCGGCGCATCGCCCAACTCGCCCAGATACTGCACGAGGTTGTAGGTGAAGGAATCGTAGTTGTCGATGACCAGTGTCGTCACGGCTCTCGCTCCCGCTGGACCTCGGCCAAGGCCACCGCGCGGAACATGGCCATCGCCTTGTTCACGCATTCGCGGTGTTCGTTTTCGGGCACGGAATCGGCGACGATGCC
>CAYVBG010000080.1:0-7356 GCA_964449205.1 uncultured Zetaproteobacteria bacterium
ATCCATATAAACCACATACTCGCCCCGAGCCGCCTCGAACCCGGCGCTCATCGCCGCCGTCTGCCCGAAATTGCGCCGCAACTGGATACCCACAACGCGCGCATCCTCCGCCGCCGCGGTCTCGATGGCGGCGAAGGTTCCGTCATCCGACCCATCGTCCACCAGAATCAGCTCATAGTCGCGCCCGTCCAGCGCCCGCGCCACCTCGTCCACCAGCAGCGGCACATTCCGCTCCTCGCGATACATTGGCACGACAATGGAAAACAGCGGCCTGTCCATCACGCCCCCTTCACCGGGCGCAAGCTTACCAGCAACAGCCATTTCCGCGCCACCAGGCCATGCCGGCGCAAATGAATCACCAAATGCGGCAACACGTCGGGCGGAAACTCGCGCAAGGCGTCCTGCGGCAGCACCACGGCCTTGCCGGCCTCAAGCCACCGCGCCACCTCGCGCATGTCGTTCAGTCGCGGCAGGCGCCCGCCGTGATAGTACAGCAACGAAGGCTGGAAATACCGGAACGTGGCCAGCGCATCACCGTTGAAGCCGGCCCGGGTCGCCGCCCGCGCCAGGGCCGGCGTCGCCTTGTGACGGTCGAAAGCGGGCAACGTCCATGCGGCCAGCGCCATCACGCATGCCATCATCCCCGCCGCCAGGGCCGGCGCCTGCCAGCCCCATGCCCGCCTCAAACCCCACCATGCGGCCGCCAGCACGGGCAGGAAACACAGCGCATAGATCCAGTCCCTGCCCCATTGCCACCCCAGGGCAATGCCGGCGCCCAGCGTCAGCAACACGGCAAACACCGCCGCGCCGCGCCCCAGCCAACGCGACGCCTGCGCCTCGTTCGCCGTCGCCCACAAGGCCATCAGCACGGCCGCCGCCGGAAACGCCGGCAACATGTAGTTGGGCAGACGCGTGCGGGCCACGGTGAAAAACAGCAAGAACACGCCCATCCAGCACAACAGGAACAAACGCCCGGGATGCCCGCGCAGGGCGGAAAGCCGCCACGGCGCAAAGATCAGCGACGCAAGCAGCAATCCCGTCCACGGGAACCAGCCGGCCAGAAAACTGAGCAGATAAAATCCGGGGAACCCGCGATGCCCCTGCAAGGCGCTGGTGAAGCGATCGATGTTGTGGTGCAAAATAAACCCGTTCAGCCACGCCCCGTCGGTCAGCATGCCCACGGCCACATACCACGGCAACGCGATGGCCAGCGCCAGCGCCATGCCCGCCGCCGGATGCATGCGCCGCAGATCGCCCAAACGCCCCATCAGGGCGAGAAACGCCAGCACGATCAAGCCCGGCAGCAGCAACGCCACCGGCCCCTTGGCCAACATGCCGACCCCCAACGCAGCCCAGGCCGAGAGCACGAGCCGCGGGCTCGCCATGCCCTCCCGCCACCAGGTCAGAAATGCCAGCAGCGCATACCCCACGCACAACATCAACAGCGGATCGGGGGTGGCCGCGCGCGCAATCACCACCCCGTGCAAAGACGTCGCAAACATCAGCGCGGCCGCAAAACCCGTGCGCGCATCGCTCATGCGGCGCGTGAAATAATGCACCACGAACACCAGCGTGGTGATGGCCAGGGCCGAAGGCAGGCGCGCCGTCCACTCATGCACGCCAAACACGTGGAACAGCGGCATCATCAGCCAATAGAGCAAAATCGGCTTGTCGAAACGCAAACCGCCGTTGAACACCGGCACCCACCAGTTGCCGGCGGCCAGCATTTCGCGGGCGCACACGGCATTGTTCGGCTCGTCCACATCCCACAGCGCATGCCCGCCCAGCATGAAGAAGAAATTCACGCCACACACGAGCGCCAGCCATGGCCACGGATGACGGGCCATGCGCCCGAGCAGGTCAGACATCGGCAAGCGCCTTCCCGATCCTGGCTTGCAACGCGGCCGTATCGCCACACACAAATATCCGCTTGCGTCGGGACTGATGGCCCGAAGTCACCCGCACGTCGCACTTGGGCACATCCAGCCAGTCTGCCACGAACGCCACAATGGCGGCATTGGCCTTGCCGCCCTCGGCCGCTTCCCGCACCGCAATCTTCACCGCATCGCCATGCAATCCACGCAACGCCGGGCTGCGCGCGCCGGGCTGCGCATGCACATGGATATAAACGCCGCCCTTGCCCGTCGTGACGATGCCCACCGAGTCTGTCACACGCCCTCGCCGCTCACGAAATCAACGAAAACGCCATGCGTTGCAGGCTGGGAACCAGGAAGTTGTCGAGAAACATCAGCCCGAGAATGACCAGCATCGGCGACAGATCCAGCCCGCCCATCAGCGGCAGTCTGCGCCGCACCGGATACAGCATGGGCTCGGTCACCTGCACGATGACGCGCACAATGGGGTTGTAGGGATCGGGCGACACCCACGACAACACGGCCCGCGCCACCACGGCGATTTCCGCCGTCACCAACAACACATGCAGCACCCCGGCCAGCGCCTGAAGAAAATACCCCAGCATGAACATCAGGCCAGCTCCCTCGAACGCTTCGCCGCCGCCAGAATCGCCGCGCGAACGGCATCCGGCACGCCAGACTCGAACATTGTCTCCAGCGCCGCCTCGGTGGTGCCGCCGGGACTGGTCACCTGTTGGCGCAAGGCCTCGGCATCCCGTCCGCTCTCGGCCAGCATCCGTCCCGCGCCGACCGCGGTCTGTGTCACCAGTTCCCGGCCCAATTCATCCGGCAGCCCCAGGCCGCGCGCCGCCGCCTGCATCAGCTCCGCCAGCAAAAAGAAATAGGCCGGCCCGCTGCCCGAAACCGCCGTCACCGCATGCAGCATGTCCTCGTCCTCCACCCAGGCCGCCCGCCCCGACGCGCGCATGATGTATTCGGCGCGCGCGCGGTGGGCGGCATCCGCGTCCGAAAACAGCACCGACATGCCCGCGCCCACCAGACACGGCGTGTTCGGCATCACCCGCACCACCGCCGAGTCACGACCCAAGCCGCGTTTCAGATGCGCAACGCCAATGCCCGCGGCAATGCTGATGACCGTGGCGCTGGCATCCAGGCCGGAGGCCACGCTTTCCAGCGCCACATCCATCTGTTGCGGCTTCACGGCCAGCACCAGCGCCTCGGCATGCAGCGCCGCCTTCTGATGGGAAGACAAAGCCTGCACGCCATAGCGTTCCCGCAACGCATCCGCGCGACCGGCGCGCACATCCACCACCGCAATCGCCGATGGATCGTGCCGGGCGCGCACCAACCCCGCAATCAGCGCCTCGGCCATGTTGCCGCCGCCGATAAAACTCACCCGAAGCTGTCGCATGTCCGTTCGTTCCATTCGTCACCTTTCCGGCCCGCGATCCGCGGGCGTGTTCGCCGGCCCGAACAGGGCCGAACCCAGGCGCACCATGTCCGCGCCCTCCTCGATGGCGATGCGCCAGTCGTTGCTCATGCCCATGCACAACATCCAACCGGCCGCCTTGCCATCGGGGCGCGGGAGGCTCGCAGGGGCGAGCGCATCCCGCAAGCGGCGAAGCAGACGAAAGGCCGAACGCACATCGCCCTCTTTCGGCGCCATGCCCATCAAACCGCGCAGCTCCAGCTCCGGGATGGCGCGCACGGCCTCCACCAACCGGGCCGCCTGCTCCGGCGCCACGCCATGCTTTCGCGCTTCGCCGGACACGTTCACCTGCACCAACACCGGCAACCGGCGCCCGGACACGTATCCCGCCACCTCACGGGCGGTCTGTTCGTCCTCCACGCTGTGCCACATGGCCGCGTGGCGGGCCACGTATTTCGCCTTGTTTCGCTGCAAGGGGCCAATCATGTGCCAGCGCGCCGCCGGAAAGGCCCGGGCCCGATCCCGCAGCCGCTGGGGCCGCGACTCGCCGAAATCACGCTGGCCGGCATCCAGCAGCGCCGCCACCGCATCGTCAGACGCATATTTGGACACCGCCAGCAGCCCCGCCCCGGCAGCCGTCACCTCCTGACGCAATGCCCGCCACCGTTTCAGCAGCGCCGTTTCATCCATGCCGGCCATCGCCCTGCTCGATGCGGCGGGCCGCCAGCACCATGATGGCACTGATCAATCCATAGATCACGGCGCTCTGGCCCAACAGCAGCCACACCGAAAATTCGTCGGCGGACACCAACGCCAGCGCCGCCAGCCCCGTGATCAAACACAGCGCAACCACGGCCCACACCGCCTGCTTCTGCGACAAGCCCAGATACATCAGCCGGTGATGCAGATGATCCCGCCCCACATAGGCGATCCATTCGCGCACATTGCGCACATCCCCGCGCCAGATGCGCGCCACGGTGGTGTAGATCATGTCGAAAATCATCACCGAAAAAATCAGCACCGGCGCGGAATACGCCTTGATCGGCCCCTCGCTCGACCAATCGCCCATCACGGCAATGCCCGCCATCATCCAGCCCAGCCAGGTGCTGCCCACATCGCCCAGAAACACCCGCGCGGGTTGCGCATAGCGCGCATTGTCCGGCAAAAAACCGGCCGCGCCGCCCGCCACGGCCAGACACAACAACAGCATGTATCCCTGATGCGTGCTCCAGGCCAGCAGCGCCATCAACAGGCACACCGCCATCGCCAGAGAGGCCGCCAGTCCATTGATGCCGTCGAGGAAGTTGAAGGCGTTGGTGATGCCGATCACCCACAAGGCCGTGACCACATATTCCGCCGGCCAACCCCACCAGACATCGGGCGCGAACTCCACATGCACGCCAAATGCCGCCAGCACCGCCAGCGCCGCCAGTTGTCCGGCCAGCTTCACCGACGCCGAAAGCTCGCGCACGTCGTCCCACAGCGACAATCCCGCCACCATCGCCGCCGAAATGCACACGCCCTTGAGCGCCAGCGAATAGTTGAAGTTCAGAAACAGGGTCAGATTGGCGGCAGCGAACACGGCCAGCCCGCCGATGCGCGGCGTGGGCCGGGTGTGCACCCGCCGGGCATCGGGCATATCCACCGCCCCCCACTGCCGGGCCAGGGCGATGACCGGCGGCATCAGCGCCCAGGTCAACAGGAACGCCCCGGCAAAGAGCTTCGCTCCCTGCCAGATGGCGGGCAAACCCGACCACGGCAACGCCATGCCAAGCCCCGCCAGCAGCGCCAGCGCGCGCGGCAACCCGGCGCGTGTCACAGGCATGCGGCCACGGCCGTCCGCATGCATTCCGTCTCCTCCTCCGTCATGTCAACCAGCAGCGGCAGGGACACGCACTCCCGCCATGCCCGACCGGCATTCGGGCATTCCTGCCCCGCCAGGCGCGACACCGGCATCTCCACCGGCCTGCGGGCATCCACGCCATGCGCGCGCAGCGCGGCGATGGCCTCGCCCGCGTCGGACACGCGCACGATGTACCGGTAATGCGCGCACATATGCTCGCGCGGCACGGGCCTGGCCTCGCTGTCCGCCAACCACGCATCATACCGCCGCGCCAGCTCCGCCCGCGCGTCGCGTTCCTTCCCGGCGCGCGCCAGCCTCGCCCGCACCAGCGCCGCATGCACATCCGACAACAGATAATTGCCCGCATGGGGCCATTCAACGCCGGCCGTGTCCGCGCACCGCATGCGCCGCACCGCATCCAGCAACGCCGCATCCTCGCCGGCCACCAGCCCGCCATGCGCGCCACCCCACGGCTTGGTGGCGTAAAAGGAAACCACCGACACTACGCCAAACGCACCGGCAGGCCTTCCATTCAGGCTGCCGCCGGCGGACTGCGCCGCATCCTCGATCAACGGGCATGGCCAATGCTCCGCCGCCAAGGGTTCCAGCATGCCAAACGGATGCACGAGAATCACCGCATCCAATCGCCGCGCCGCCTGCCAGGCCGCATCCGCATCCAGGCGCAGCTCCTCGTTGCAATCCAGGCACACCGGCTCGCATCCCGCCGCCCGCGCTGCATGCCAGATCGCGCGGCAGGCATAGGCGGGAATGCCCACCCGACGAACGCGCCGTTCCATGCCCAGCGCATGCAATACCAACAGCAAGGCGCCGGTTCCCGACGCCACGGCCACGCCCGCCCGCCGCCCCAAGGCATCCGCGGCTTCGCGCTCCAGCGCCTCCACCTCCTCGCCCGTCGTCACACGCCCGCGCAACACGGGTCGGCTCGCGGCCTCGGCAAAGGCGGCGCCAAACACCGGGCGGGAATGCGGTATCATGCGACGGCGAACGCCCTACAACCGGATGCGCAGAGGCACAAACGCCTCGGCGCAGGATACACGCGCCTGCACACCACGGAAATGCGCCGTGGCCAGCGCAATCTGAACAATGTTCAAACCCTGGATATTGGTGCGCTCCACCTGCGAGGCGTGGGCGTCCAGCGCCTTGAGCTTGTCGGAAAGCGTGTCACCGATATCCATGAACACCGTCGGCTCGAATCCCCGGCTGGTCGGCGTTTCATAGGCCAATACACTGGGCACATGCCGCGTGGCCGAATGCACCGCCCGCGCCAGCCGGCGATGATCCTGATGGGTATCCTCATGATGGTTCACAAACACGATTTCGGGCTTGATGGACAGCACCACGTCGTCCACCGCCTGAATCAGCACATCCTCGGCGGGCAGACGTGTATCCTCGAATCCGCCCCAATGCACCTCGCGCAGGCCGAGCACCCGCGCCGAGGCTTCCTGCTCGGACCGCCGCACCGCGCCATCGCCACCGCGGCCGCCATCGGTGGCCACAAAGAGGTGGATCTCGGCACCCTGCCCGGCATACACGGCCAGCGTGCCGGCGCAACCGATTTCCATGTCATCCGGATGCGGTGCAAAAACCAGTATTCGGCTCATGGCTCCATGCCTCCCATCACACGAATCAGCGTTGGCGCATCATCGCCGGTGTTGAGCAACAAATCCAGCGCCGACAAATGCGACACGAACGCGCCATGCAACTGCGGATACACCGGCGCCTCCACCTGCTGGAAACACAAACCCAGCCCGGCATCGTCGAACACCTCGCGACGCAGATAGTTGCGCCCCTCCCGGCCCGACAGATACGCCTCGCCGCCCACGGCGCGGGTAAGCGCCATCAGTCGCAGCGTCGGGTCCGTCTCCGCCACGCCCAGATCCGAAGCCAGATACAACGGCGCAGCACAGCCCAGCCATGCCCCCAGATGCCGAATCAGGGCTACATTCAGCTCCGCCAGCCAAACGTGCGGCGTCATCAGCGTCTGGCGCAGCCGGGGCCAATAGCGATCCAGATACGGCGCCTTCGCATAGGCCTGTTCCACGGTGGCGCACAGCTTGCGCGCCCAAGGGCCGCCGGCCACGCCCACCTCGCGGATGGTTTGGGGAAAGCGGTAGTGAACAGGCACGGTAATCCACCTCGCGCCTTGGGCGGTCTTGATGCGATTGCGATTCTGCCATTCGTTCTTCTCG
>CAYVBG010000081.1:0-7334 GCA_964449205.1 uncultured Zetaproteobacteria bacterium
GTGCGCGCGCTGGATCCGGCCGGCATGGCGCTGCTGGACGTGCGGGGCGTGGGCTATGAAGTGGCGGTAAGCATGCCCACCCTGTGCCGTCTGAAGGCGGGCGAGGAAGCCGAGCTGTTCATCCACACCCATGTGCGCGAGGATCAGATCACCCTGTTCGGCTTCGCCAGCCGACGGGAGCGGGCGTTGTTTCGCAAGCTCACCGGCATATCCGGCATCGGTGCGCGCACGGGTCTGAACATCCTCTCCGGCATGTCGGCCGAGGAATTGCTGGCCGCTATCGACGCCTCGGACGACGCCGCCATCGCGCGCACGCCCGGCATCGGCAAGAAAACGGCGCAGCGGCTGATTCTGGAACTGCGCGGCAAGCTGACGGGGGGCGACGAAGCTGAAGCGGGCGCCGGCGCGACCGGGGGCGTGCTGGCGGATGTGCGATCGGCGCTCGCCAATCTGGGCTACAAACCGGCGCAGATCGACAAGGCCCTGCGCGGCCTGGATGGCACGGGCGATCTGGAAACGGTGTTCAAGGCCGCGCTGAAGGCGCTGGCATGAACGATGAACGGCTGATCGCGGCGGGCGAGTCGCCCCGGGAAGACGCCTGGGACGCCGCCCTGCGCCCCACACGGCTGGACGAATACGTGGGGCAGACGCAGGTGCGCAGCAACCTCTCCGTGTTCATCCGCGCGGCCCGTCAACGCGGCGAGGCGCTGGATCATGTGTTGCTCTACGGCCCGCCGGGGCTGGGCAAGACCACGCTGGCCAACATCATCGCCCATGAAATGGGCGTGCATATCCGCGCCACCTCCGGGCCGGTCATCGAGCGGGCGGGCGATCTGGCCGCGATGCTGACCAACCTCGAGGAAGGCGACGTGCTCTTCATCGACGAAATCCATCGCCTCAGCCCGCAGGTGGAAGAAATCCTCTACCCGGCGATGGAAGATTTCCAGCTGGACATCATCATCGGCCAGGGCCCCGCCGCCCGTTCCATCAAGATGGATTTGCCACGCTTCACGCTGGTGGGCGCCACCACGCGCACGGGATTGCTGACCTCGCCGCTGATGGCGCGCTTCGGGGTGGTATCCCGTCTGGAGTTCTACGATCACAAGGATCTGGCGCGCATCGTGATGCGTTCGGCGCAGTTGTTGAACATCGCCATCGAAAACGACGGCGCGCTGGAAATCGCCCGCCGGGCGCGCGGCACGCCGCGCATCGCCAACCGCCTGCTTCGCCGCGTGCGCGATTTCGCCGAAATCGAGCATGACGCCGTCATCACCCGCGACGTGGCCGGTCAGGCCCTGACCCGACTGGAGGTGGACGAGCTGGGATTGGACTACATGGACGTGAAGCTGCTCTCCACCCTGATCGACAAGTTCGACGGCGGGCCGGCCGGGCTGGACACCTTGGCCGCAGCCGTGTCGGAAGACAAGGAAACCATCGAGGATGTCATCGAGCCGTTCCTGTTGCAGCAGGGGCTGATTCAGCGCACGCCGCGCGGCCGGGTGGCCACGCCGTTGGCCTGGACGCACCTGAAACGCGACGCATCAGGCGGCGCGCGGCAGGAGTCGTTGCTGTGACGCAGGTGACCCATCTGTTCCCTGTCCGCGTCTATTACGAGGACACCGACCACGGCGGCGTGGTGTATCATGCCAACTATCTGAAGTTCATGGAGCGCGCACGCACGGAGTTCTTGCGCGACGCAGGCCTGGAGCTGGACGCGCTGGAAGCGGAACACGGCATTCTGTTCGCCGTCACCGAGGCGCATGTATGCTATCGTCAGTCCGCCCGGTTCAACGATTTGCTGACGGTGGAAAGTGTGCTGACGCATGTGCGCGGTGCGCGCCTGCGATTCCGGCAGCGCATCGTTCGGAACAGTGTCGCCCTGATCGAAGGCGAGATTCATCTGGCCTGCATCGATCGCACGGGACGCGCGCGCCGGATTCCCTCCCCGGTGATGGCGCGCATCGGCCCGGAAACCAGTCAATGAACCCTTGCGCGCGGAGAAGATGATATGAGCGGAGAACTCTCGGTCTGGAACCTGGTGGCGCACGCCAGCCTGGTGGTGCAGGGCGTGCTGGCTCTGTTGGGACTGCTGTCGCTGATGTCGTGGGCGGTAATATTCAACAAATGGCGGCTCTACCGGAAAACGCGACGCGAGGCGGAGGATTTCTCCACCGCGTTCTGGAGCGGCAAGGACATGGACGCGGTACTGGCCGGCATTCCGCAGCTGTATCCCGACAGCCCCCTGCCGAACATCTTCCAGGCCGGCTACCGCGAATTCATGCGGCAACAACGCGACGCCACGCAGACGCAGGCCATGCGCAAGATCATCGCCGGCGGCGGCATGGACGGCATCCGCCGCGCGCTGGACGCGGCGCTGTCCCGCGAGATGGAGCGGCTGGCCCGGCATCTGGCGTTTCTGGCCACCGTCGGCTCGACCTCGCCGTTCATTGGCCTGTTCGGCACGGTCTGGGGCATCATGAACGCCTTTCAGGGCATCGCGCTGACGAAGAACACCTCGCTGGCGGCGGTCGCGCCCGGCATCGCCGAGGCGCTGGTGGCCACGGCCTTCGGCCTGGTGGCGGCCATCCCGGCCGTTGTGGCCTACAACAAGTTCACCGCGGATCTCAAGCGCATGGCCGCGAACATGGAGCAATTCTCCTCCGAGTTTCTGAACATCATCGCCCGCCACATCAAGGATTGATCCATGTGGGCCGGCAGCAGCAAGTGGGACAAGGACACCGAGCCGATGGGCGAGATCAACGTCACGCCGCTGGTGGACGTGATGCTTGTGCTGCTGATCATTTTCATGGTCACCGCGCCCCTGCTCACCCAGGGTGTGAACGTGGACTTGCCCGACGCCGCCTCGCCCCCCATGCGGCAAAACATCGAACCGCTGGTCGTGACCATTCGCAAGAATGGCGACATTTACCTTCAGAAACATCGCATTTCGCTTGCCGGACTGGCGCCGCGCATTCAGGCCATCCGCAAGCAAAAGCCGAAATTGCCGGTGTTTATCCGCGGCGACGCCCAAACCCCTTACGAACGTGTGGCGCAGGTGATGAGCCTGCTGGCGCGGGCCGGCGTCAAGGAAGTGGGCCTTGTCACCGAGCCTCGTCGTTGACCGGCACAGTCGTCGCGAGACGGACGACCGGGCTGCGCTGGCATGGACGGACATCGCCCTGGCCGTCGTTCTGCATCTGGCGCTGGCGGCCGCACTGCTGGCGGCCGGCAAGTGGCCACGCCCGCATCCGTTTCACCCGCACGTGGTGACCGTGCATCTGATTGCACCCGCGCCAACGATGCGCCGGCACCATCAGGCACTTGCACCCCATCGTCCTGCGGTGAAACCGGTCGCCAAACCCAAACCGAAGGCCATTCGCAAGCCCATTCGCAAGCCGAAGGCCGTTTCCAAACCGAAGGCCGCCCGACCCCGCATCGCGCCCTCCAAGCCGCGCGCCAAACAGCCCGATGTCCCTTTCGACCCCTTCAAACCGCTGGAATCTCCGGAGGATATCCATCCCGCGCAACCCGCTGCCCTCCCCTCCACCGAAACGATGATCCGGCGCCAGCTTTCCGGTCAGGAAATCAACCGCTACATCGCGCGCATCCAGGCCGCGGTGCAGGCGCACTGGAAGGTGCCGGCGCTCACCCATCATGAGCGCGACCCGCTGGTCTTGATGCGACTGAATCCCGACGGCAGCGTGCGCGACGTGACCATCCTCGAATCCTCCGGCAACCCGGCGCTGGATGCATCGCTGAAACGTGCCATTCACGCGGCCGCACCGTTCACGCTGCCGCGCGCACAGTTCGAGGTGTTCCGGGAAAACCGGATTCGTTTTCATCCGCTGCGCTGAGGAGGGCGGGGTTTGAACATGAAACAAAACATACGCTGGCTGTATGTGGACACGCGCGAGACGCTGGAACATGCCTGTCGCCAGCTGGCCGGCGCGGAAGTGTTGTGTGTGGACACCGAGTTCCACCGCGAATCCACCTACTACGCCGAGTTCGCGCTGATTCAGGTGGCCTCGGAGCACGACTGTTTCCTCATCGATCCGTTGGCGCTGAACGATCTTTCGCCCCTGTGGGCGCGGATGCACGACCCAAGCGCCGTCAAGGTGTTTCACGCCGCGCGTCAGGACGCGGAAATCATCCTGCACGAAAGCGGCGCCTTGCCCTTGCCCTTGTTCGACACCCAAATCGCGGCCTCGCTGCTGGGCTACGGACTGCAAACGGGCTTCGGAAACCTGGTGCAGCGCCTCACCGGTCACGCGTTGTCCAAGGGCGAGTCGTTCACCGACTGGATGCGCCGCCCGCTGACGCCGAAACAGCTGGCCTACGCGGCCGACGATGTCATCTGGCTGATGCCGGTCTATCGCCATCTGCGCAAGGAATTGAAGGCGCACGGACGGCTAGCATGGCTGGACGAGGAACAGCGAACGCTGTGCAACCCCGCCACCTACCGGAATGAGGTCGAAACCGTGTTTTGGCGCGTGAAGGGCGTCAACAAACTCAAACCCCGCCAACTGGCCGTGCTGCGCGAACTGGCCGCCTGGCGCGAACGTGAAGCCCGCCGACGCAACTTGCCACGCCGGCGCATCGTGGGCGACGAGCCACTGGTGTCGCTGGCGCGCAAGACCCACCTCGACGCCGGCCAGATCGCTGGCATCCGGGGCCTGAACAACGGTGTCGCCAAACGTTTCGGCGATGGCATTCTGCAAGCATGGCGCGCGGGCATGGCATGCCCCGAGCGGGACTGGCCGCGGCCGCCCCGGCCTCAGGCCAACAGTGCCGGCACGGACATGCGACAGGAATTGCTCTCGGCGCTGGTGCGCCTGCGGGCCGAGGAGGTGCGCATCGCGTCCAGCATTCTGGCCAGCAAACAGGACATCACCGCCCTGGCATCCTGGGCCAACCATGACGAAAGCAGACGGGCGGAAACGCCGGATATCCCCTGCCTCTCCGGCTGGCGGCGCGAACTGGTGGGCGAGGACATGCTGCGCATGCTGAATGGCGAGTTGTGTCTGCGATTGGATCCCGAAACCCGTCGACCGGTCATCGCGCCCGTGGATGACCGGCACGCCCGCTGACCCTCCGCATATCCCGATGGACATCGCATTCACGATCGACGCCCTTGACGACGCAGCCCGCCATGCCTGGCGCCTCACAGCGCAGGGCGACTGGCGCCCCTGCCGCTTCGCCGAGCCGATGCGCGCAGGCGACGCCTCCATCGTCGATCCGTCCGGGATCGAGGCCTGGACGGGCCGGCGCATGAAAAAGGACAAACAACACGGTCTGATCGCGCGCGACCGTCCGAGACGTTTTGATTTTCTGATGCGCGGCATCTTCACGCACGCCGTGCCGCACCGCTTCTGCCCCGCACCCGTTCCCGACCGGGCTCAACTGGCGCGCGCGATCCGGGAGCTGGCCCCCGGCATCCCTTGGCTCGTGCACCTTGATTTGGGCGGCGTGTTCCGCGCCCTGGACACGCGACATGCGCGCATCATCGGCAACCCGGGCATCGCGGTGCGCGGAGAAATCGCCTCCAGCGCCGATTGGGTCGGCCCCGCGGCCGCCGACAACGAACACCTGGTGCACGAACTCTGGCACCAGTTTCTGGCCGGCTGGCTGGAGCATCTGACCACCTCGCGCATGGGCGTGTTCGTGCCCGACCCCGACAAGTTGAAAGACGAATGCTTTTATCTGGAGGCCATTCGCGACTGGCATCCCGAGCGGCGGCCCACATGAGAATCGTCACCTTCAACGCCAACGGCATCCGCGCCGCGACCCGCAAAGGCTTCTGGAACTGGTTCACGGAACAAAACGCGGACATCCTTTGCCTGCAAGAGTTGAAGGCCCACGCACGCCAACTGCCGGATGCGGCGCGCCCTGCGGAATGGCATGCCTTCTTTCACTTCGCCGAGCGCCCGGGATATTCCGGCGTCGCATTGTACGCCCGCCGCCGCCCCGATGCGGTGCACACGGGCCTTGGCACCGTGGACGCCGAAACCGACTGGCGGGACATGGACGCCGAAGGGCGGTATCTCCAGGCGGATTTCGGCCATTTGTCCGTCATCAGCCTGTATGTGCCATCCGGATCATCCTCGCCGGCGCGTCAGGCCGGCAAGATGTGCTTTCTGGAACGTTTTCTGCCCTTCGTGCAACGCCTGCTCGCCACCGGTCGGGAACTCGTGATTTGCGGCGACATCAACATCGCCCACCGCCGCATCGACCTGAAGAACTGGCGCGGCAATCAGCGCCATTCCGGCTTCTTGCCGGAGGAGCGCACCTGGATGGACGCGCTGATGCGCAACACGGGGCTGGTGGACATCTTCCGCATGCTGTATCCTGAACGCGAGCAATACACATGGTGGTCCAACCGGGGGCGGGCGCGGGACAACAACGTCGGCTGGCGCATCGACTATCACCTCTGCACCCCGGCCATTGCCCGGACCGCGCGATCGGTTTCCGTGTTCACCGGCGCATGGTTTTCCGATCACGCGCCGGTCATCGCGGACTTTCAGGGAGGCATCGCACCATGAGCCAGATCCATCCGGCCCGAATCGAGCAGGCCAGCGTCGAAACCGCCGCGCAGCGGGTGCGCGTGCTGCTTGTCGGCGGCGGCCGCGGGGGCATGGCACTGCTGGAAGTGCTGCGTCGATACCCGTGGGTGCGCATCGCGGGCGTGGCCGACATCCGCGCGGACGCGCCGGCGCTGGCCCTCGCCCGCGAACACGGCATCCCGGCCGGAACGGACGTGCAATCCATGCTGGACAAATTCGATGGCGATCTCGTGGTGGATGTGACCGGGGATGCCAGCATGCGGGAGCAACTGGAAAGACGCTGCCGCACGACGGGCGTGGAGCTGGTGTCCGGCAAGTCCGTGCGTCTGTTGTTCGATCTGGCGCGCCAGCATATCCACGATACCTGGACCATCTACGACCAGGACGCCCAGCTCGCCATTCTCGATCACCTGCTGGAAGTGACCGAACGCTTGCGTCAACGCCCGGCCCTGCGCGACATCGTGGGCCAGTCGTTTCGCATCATCGCCGGAACAGCCGGCATCCGCCGCGGACTGGCCGCCATTTGGCACGGTGAGGGGCGTGCAACACCCGACATCGTGGTTTCATGCGGCATCGAGCCCGGCGATCTGCCCGACCCTGCATGGCTCGGGCGACTGGGCCGGGATTTGCCTCGCAGCAAGCGCATCGTCACGCTGGACGCCGGCGCCTTGCTGGCCGGTCCGGGCGATGGGACGGATTTCAACCTGATGCTGCCATTGTGGCGCAAGCACGGGCTGGCAGGCGTGATGCTGTTCGCTGCGCCGGCGGATGGTC
>CAYVBG010000082.1:0-7261 GCA_964449205.1 uncultured Zetaproteobacteria bacterium
GGCTATTTTCTCATCGTGGCGGATTTCATCCGCTGGGCCAAGCAGCGGAACATTCCGGTGGGGCCGGGGCGCGGCTCGGGCGCCGGATCCATTGTGGCCTACTGTCTGGGCATCACCGACCTCGATCCCATTCGCCACGGGTTGCTGTTTGAGCGCTTTCTGAATCCCGAGCGCGTGTCGATGCCCGACTTCGATATTGATTTCTGCATGAACCGGCGTGATGAAGTGATCGATTATGTGACGGACAAATATGGCGCGGATCACGTGGCGCAGATCATCACCTTCGGTTCGATGAAGGCCAAGGCCGTGGTGCGCGACGTGGGCCGCGCGCTGGGCATGGACCTGGCGAAGGTGAATGCGATTGCCAAGCTGATTCCCAACGATCTGAACATTACGCTGGACAAGGCGCTGGATGCGGAGCCGAGATTGCGCGCGATGGCGAAAGACGACCCCCAGGTCGAGCGATTGTTTGAACTGGCCCGGAAACTGGAGGGGCGCCACCGGCATGCGGGCAAGCATGCCGCGGGCGTGGTGATCGGTCGCCGCCCTTTGGTGGAAACCGCGCCGCTGTACAAGGAGCCGCGCGAGGAAGGCGCGGTGGTGCAGTGGGACATGAAGTGCGTCGAAAAGGTCGGACTCATCAAGTTCGATTTTCTGGGTCTGAAAACCCTGACGGTGATCGATCTGGCATGCCGGCTGATTCGGCGCGATCCCGACCATGTGGATTTCGATATCCGCGCCATTCCGATGGATGATGCGGCCACCTTCCGCTTGTTGCAGCAGGGGAAGACGGCGGCGGTGTTTCAGGTGGAATCGTCCGGCATGCGCGATTTGCTGACGCGACTGAAGCCGGATTGCTTCGAGGACATCGTCGCGCTGGTCGCGCTGTATCGTCCGGGGCCGCTGGAATCCGGGATGGTGGACACCTACATCGCCTGCAAACATGGACAGCAATCCATTCGCTATCCGTTGCCGCAGCTGGAGCCGATCCTGAAGGAAACCAACGGCGTGATTCTGTATCAGGAGCAGGTGATGCAGATCGCGCGGGAACTGGCCGGCTACACGCTGGGGCAGGCCGACATGCTGCGGCGTGCGATGGGCAAGAAGAAGCCGGAGGAAATGGCCCGGCAGCGCAAGGTGTTCATGGAGGGCGCGGCCCAAAAGGGTGTGCCTGCCGACAAGGCCGAGCATATCTTCGATCTGATGGAGAAGTTTGCCGGCTACGGCTTCAACAAGTCGCATTCGGCGGCCTACGCGCTGATCGCATATCAAACCGCCTGGCTGAAGGCGCATTTTCCGCAGGCGTTCATGGCCGCGACGCTTTCGTGCGACATGGGCAACAGCGACAAGGTGGCCCATCTGGTGGCCGACTGCCGGGCCATGGGGCTGGAGGTGTTGCCGCCGCATGTCAATCGTTCCGACTGGGAGTTCGTGCCCGAGGGGGAATGTGGCATCCGGTTCGGGCTGGGGGCGGTCAAGGGTGTGGGCGAGGCGGCCGTGCGGGCGCTGGTGGCCGCGCGGACGGAAGGCGGAGATTTCTCCGGCTTCGAGGATCTGTGTGTGCGCATGCCGTCGCGCATGTTCAACAAGCGCATGGCCGAAGCGCTCATCAAGGCGGGCGCGCTGGAAGGGCTGATTCCGCACAAGCGGGCCGCGCTGGAAGGATTGACCGGGGCAATGGAGCGTGCCGCGCGGCGGCGCAGCGAGGTGCGGGCGCATCAGTCGGCGTTGTTCGAGGTGTTGGAGCCAAAAGGCGAGCGCGACGGCTTTCCCGACATGGCGCCGTGGGGCATGGGCGAGTCCCTGAACTGCGAACGAGAGGTGCTGGGGTTTTATCTGACCGGGCATCCGCTGGAGGAATATCTCGGACGGGTGGACGGGCTGTCCAGCGCGGGACTGAAGGATGCGGCCGGGCTTCCGGACGGCGCGCGGGTGGTTGTGCCGGTGGGCGTGAGCAGTGTGCGCGTGCATCGCGGGCGCCGCGGCGTGATGGCGTTCGTGCAGGTGGAAGACTTGCACGCCAGCGCCGAAATGGTGTGCTTTGCCGATCTCTATCGCGATGTCGCGCCGTGGCTGGAGGGCGATCGGGCGCTGCTGGTGGCCGCGCGTGTGGATCGCTCGCGCGAGGATATGTCGCTGGTGGCCGAGGCCATCACACCGCTGGAGGAGGCGATCGCTCGACAGTTGGCGGCGATTCGCATCGAAAGCAGCGCCATGGCATGGGATGATGAGCGGATGCGCGCGTTTCGCGATTTGGCCGAGGCGCATCCGGGCGATGCCCGTGTATGCTTTCACCTGCGCCTGGCCGATGGCAGCATTGCCGAGCTTTCCTCGTCCGTGCGGCTGTGCTGGAACGAGGAGGTCAAGCAGGTGCTGCGAAACTGGTTTGGCATGGATGGCGTACACCTGAGCTGCCGGCCATGGCGACCTGCGCCGGAGCCCGCGAAGGGGCGGAACGAAAGGAGACGGAATGCCGCGTAGCTATCTGGAGTTCGAACGACCGATCGCCGAGCTGACCTCGAAGATCGAGGATTTGTCCGGTATGGGCGGGGATGCGGGTGTGAACATCGCCGAGGAAGTGGCCCGCCTGCGCGAGAAGCGCGACAGGCTCATCAAGCAGATCTATGGCGGTCTGAACCGCTGGCAGCGATCGCAGTTGGCGCGGCATCCGGATCGCCCGTATTTTCTCGATTACGTGCCGTTGTTGTTCGACGATTTTCAGGAACTGCATGGCGATCGGGCCTTTGCTGACGACGGCGCCATTGTGGGCGGCGTGGCCCGTTTTCACGAGCATGCGGTGGTGGTGGTCGGGCATCAGAAGGGCCGCGACACCAAGGAGAAGATCCGGCGCAACTTTGGCATGCCGCGCCCGGAAGGCTATCGCAAGGCGTTGCGTTTGTTCCGGCTGGCCGAGCGTTTCGAGATGCCGGTGATGACGTTCATTGACACCGCTGGCGCATGGCCGGGCGTGGATGCTGAGGAGCGCGGGCAAAGCGAGGCCATCGCCCGCAATCTGATGGAGCTTTCGGCGCTCGACACGCCGGTCATCTGCACGGTGATCGGCGAGGGCGGTTCCGGCGGAGCGCTGGCGATTGGTGTGGGCGATCGGTTGTTCATGCAGGAATTCACGACCTATTCGGTGATCTCGCCCGAGGGTTGCGCGGCCATTTTGTGGCACGATCGTAAATACGCCGATCAGGCGGCGGAGGCGCTGCGCCCCACGGCGCAGGATTTGCTGGAATTGGGGTTGATCGATGGCGTGATTCCCGAACCGATGGGCGGCGCGCATGCCGATCCGCAAGGCGCGGCCGCTCGGCTGGATGAGACGCTGGGCAAGGCGCTGGAGGAGCTGCTGGCCATGCCGCGCGAGGCTCTGCTGAGCGCACGGCGCGAGCGGTTGCGCCATTTGGGGGTGTTCGCTGACGCCCGCTGAATGGATGGCGCCGTCGAGCGGCGGACATGCGCTGTTTCGCTGGTTCAACGGGCATTCGTCGCCGTGGGCCGACGCGTTGTTTGGCCAGATCAGCGCCTTGGGCGATGGATTGCTGGTGGCGCTGATCTGCACGCTGCTGTTGCTGATGCGTCCCAGAGCGGGCGCGGCGGGGCTTTTGGCGTTCGCGCTTTCCGGGCTGGCTGCGCAGGGGTTGAAACGGTTGGCGGATACGCCCCGGCCGCCCGCGGTGTTGCCGGATGTGCATGTGCTGGGCCAGCCGTTGATGACGCATTCGTTTCCGTCCGGTCATGCGACCAGCGATGGCGTGATGCTGGCGTTGGCGTTTTGGTTGTGGGGCGCGCGGAACTGGCGCGCATGGCTGGCGGGAGGGGCGTTTCTGCTGGCCGCCGTCGGGCGCATCTACGGCGGCGTGCATTGGCCGGCCGACGTGGCGGCGGGATTGGCGCTGGGCGCGGCGGTGATGTGGGGTTGTTGGCGCTGGTCGGCGAACTGGCCGGTGGCCCGGTGGGCGGCGCATGCTTCATGGTCGCGCGTGGCGGGACTGGCGGTGTTGACGCAGGCCGCGGTGCTGACATTGGGTTATCATGTGCAGCCGTCCACGGCGCGGCCCATGGCTGTGGCGGCCGGGCTGGGTGCGGTGGCGCTGGTTTGGCGGTGCTGGAGGCAAAGGGATGGATGCCAGGGTCTGGTTTGAACGACTGGACGCGCCGGATCGCGTTGAGGGCATTGCGCGCCTGCTGTTGCGGCGAGGGCGGCTGACGCCCCATGTGCTGGTGTTGTGCCCCGATGAGAGCTTCATGATCCGGCTCGACGAGCGGTTGTGGACGATTCATCCCGAATCGTTTCTGGCTCATGGCATTGCCGGGCCGGATGCCCGGGCCAATGCCGAGCATCCTGTGTTGTTGTCGCTGGCGCCATGCCAGGACAATCGGCCCGAGGTGCTGGTGAACGGTGGGTGCGAGATTCCGCCGGTGCTGGACGGTTTCTCCGCCATTGCGGATTTCGTGGATGCCTGGGATGCGGGGTTGTTGCAGGCCTCGCGTGAGCGTTTTCGCAGTTATCGGCAACTGGGGCTGAATCCCGGCTATTTGGGTGCGGAACGGTAGCTTCGTGAGATTTGCGGGGTAGCATGGCCGCATGGCGGATGATCCGAGCATTGATGAGATTCTGGCCAGTCTGGACCGACTCCTGAACGAGGGCGACGGCCGCAACGACGATATTTCCGACAACGGGTATGATCGGTCGCCCTCCGCAGCCCCGCGGCATCAGGCCGAAGACATGCCGGATGAAGCGCCGGCCGCGCCCGTCGAGAGTGAGTCGGCGGCTGGCGCATCGCTCGGGGATGCGGCAGAGGGCGAGATGGCGGCGGGCAATACGCTGGGGGGCAACCTGGCGGCCCGGGCAGATCCGGACGTTCGGCGTTTGGACAGGCGTGATACGGACACTGGCCCCCGGAAGCTGCTGCTCAGCGAGTCCATGCTGGTGGAGAGTCCGCAGGCGACGCTGCCGTTTGACGTGTCCGGAAGTGCGCGGGCAATCGATACCGACGTGGATGCATCGAAGGCGGATGTGGCGGAGACGAACGAGGCTTCGCCGAGCAGCGTCGGGTCGCAAACGGACGACACACCACGGGTGCGCCCGGGCGGCGCGTTGTTGGCGCTGGATGCGTCTGCGCTGGATGAGCTGGCTGCCGGAGTGGCAACACAGGTGAGCGAGCGATTGGCCCGGGTGCTGCCGCCATTGGTGGATCAGCTGGTGCGTGAGGAGCTGGCGGCGCGGATGAGCGCGATGGAGAGTGACGGGGACGGGCGCGAATCTCCGCAGACGGATTAGGGAAGGAACAATGACCAAGACACCGGAACTGGCGAAAACCTACGATCCGCAGGCGGTGGAGCCGGCGGTCTGCGAGCAATGGCTGAACTCGGACGCCTTCGCGCCGCGCGGCGAGGGCGAGAGCTATTGCATTGTGATTCCGCCGCCGAATGTCACCGGCAGCCTGCACATGGGCCATGCATTCACCTTCACCCTGCAGGATGCGCTGATCCGCTGGCAGCGGCTGAAGGGCAAGGCGGTGCTCTGGCAGCCGGGCACGGATCACGCCGGCATCGCCACCCAGATGGTGGTCGAGCGCCTGCTGGATGCGGAAGGGACGAGCCGCCGCGAGCTGGGGCGGGAGCGGTTTCTGGAGCGCGTGTGGCAGTGGAAGGAAGAATCCGGCGGCACGATCGTGCGCCAGCTCAAGCGCATGGGCGCCTCCTGCGACTGGAGCCGCGAGCGCTTCACGCTGGACGAGGGCTTGTCCCGCGCGGTGCGCGAGGTGTTCGTGCGGCTGTATGAGGAAGGGCTGATTTATCGCGGCAAGCGGCTGGTGAACTGGGATCCGGTGCTGGAGACGGCGGTGTCCGACCTCGAGGTCGTGCATGAGGAGGAGGAAGGCCATTTCTGGCATATCCGCTATCCGTTCGCCGACGATCCCTCCCGCTCGATCATCGTGGCGACGACCCGGCCGGAAACCCTGCTGGGCGACGCGGCGGTGGCCGTGCATCCGGAGGACGAACGCTGGCGCGATTTGATCGGGCGCGAGCTGATCCTGCCGCTGACCGGGCGCAGGATTCCGGTGATTGCGGACGAATATGTCGATCCGGCCTTCGGCACCGGCGCGGTGAAAATCACGCCGGCGCATGATTTCAACGACTGGGAGGTCGGCCGGCGGCACGATTTGCCGCTGCTTAACATCTTCGATGCGCGCGCGCATTTGGTGGACGCCGAGCCGGTGCCGGAGCGATACCGGGGGCTGGATCGCTACGAGGCGCGTGAGCGCATCGTCGCCGATCTCGATGCGGCGGGCCTGCTGGAGAAGATCGAGCCGCACCGGCACAAGGTGGGCCGCGGCGACCGTTCGCATGCGGTCATCGAGCCGTGGCTGACCGATCAGTGGTATGTGAAGATCGCGCCGCTGGCCGAACCGGCCATCAAGGCCGTCGAGCAGGGGCGGATTCGTTTCGTGCCGCAGTTCTGGGAGAAGACCTACTTCGAGTGGATGCGCAACATCCAGGATTGGTGCATTTCGCGCCAGCTCTGGTGGGGGCACCGGATTCCGGCCTGGTATTGCGACGATTGCGGCGAGGTGACGGTGGCGCGCGAGGATCCGGACGCCTGCGCGCATTGCGCCAGCGCGAACATCCGGCAGGACGAGGATGTGCTGGACACCTGGTTCTCCTCCGGATTGTGGCCGTTTTCCACCCTGGGCTGGCCCGATGAGACCGAGGAGCTGAAGCGTTTCTATCCCACCGATGTGCTGGTCACGGGCTTCGACATCATCTTCTTCTGGGTGGCCCGGATGATCATGATGGGGCTGAAGTTCGCGGGCGATGTGCCGTTCCGCGATGTCTACATCCATGCCCTGATCCGCGACAAATACGGCCAGAAGATGAGCAAGTCCAAGGGCAATGTGATCGATCCGCTGAAGATGATCGACCGCTACGGCGCGGACGCGCTGCGCTTCACACTGGCGCAGATGGCCACGCCGGGGCGCGATGTGAAGCTGGACGAAGGCCGCATCGAGGCCAATCGCAACTTCATGAACAAGATCTGGAACGCGGCGCGTTTCGTGTTCATGAACCGGGGCGACGCCGCGCCGGACGATGCGATTGCGCCGCGCCTCGATCTGAACCGCTGGATCCTGGCGGAGCTGGACGATGTGGCGCGCGAGGTTGATCGGGCGCTGGCCGACTACCGGTTTCACGAGGCGGCGAACGCCCTGTATGCGTTCATTTGGGGAGCGTATTGCGACTGGTATGTCGAGGC
>CAYVBG010000083.1:0-7258 GCA_964449205.1 uncultured Zetaproteobacteria bacterium
ATCTTCCTTGACGGCATGGAAGGCTCGATGCTGCCGCTGGCGGTGGCGCACGGCGAAGGTCGCGCGTCGTTTGATTCCGACGAGGATCGGGCACTGGCCTTGGCCTGTCTGCGCTACATCGACCCGGCCGGACGACCAACCGAGCGCTATCCGTTCAATCCCAATGGTTCGCCGGGAGGCATGACCGGCTTTACCACGCCCGATGGGCGATTCACCATCATGATGCCGCATCCGGAACGCCTGTTTCGCACGGTGCAGTATTCCTGGCATCCGGATGATTGGGGCGAGGATGGCCCGTGGTTGCGGATGTTCCGCAACGCGCGGGTTCATGTCGGTTGACGCGGTGGTCAAACCGTCACGCTTTTGCTACCTTCCGGCTCCATTGTGAACAAGGCTGACACACGCTTCATTTTCGTCACCGGCGGGGTGGTGTCCTCGCTGGGCAAGGGCATCGCGGCGGCCTCGCTGGCGGCGCTGTTCGAGGCGCGCGGGATGCGCGTGACGATGCAGAAGCTCGACCCTTACATCAATGTCGATCCGGGCACGATGAGCCCGTTCCAGCATGGCGAGGTGTTCGTCACCGACGACGGCGCGGAGACCGATCTCGATCTCGGCCACTACGAACGCTTCACGCATGCGACGATGACCCGCCGCAGCAACTACACCACCGGCCGCATCTACGAATCGGTGATCCGGCGCGAGCGGCGCGGCGATTATCTGGGCGCGACGGTGCAGGTGATTCCGCATATCACCGACGCCATCAAGGAGGCCATCCTCGGCCTGCGCGCCGACGATGCGGACATCGCGCTGGTCGAGATCGGCGGCACGGTGGGCGATATCGAGTCGCTGCCGTTTCTGGAGGCCATCCGCCAGCTTCGCTTCGATCTGGGCCGCGAGAACACCTGTTTCCTGCACCTGACGCTGGTGCCCTACATCGCCGCCTCCGGCGAGATCAAGACCAAGCCGACGCAGCACTCGGTGCAGAAGCTGCGCGAGATCGGCATCCAGCCCGATGTGCTGCTCTGCCGCACCGAGGTGCCGATTCCCGAAGGGCAGAAGAAGAAAATCGCGCTCTTCTGCAATGTGCCGCGCGAGGCCGTGATCGAGGCGCCGGATGTGGACACGATCTACGCCGTGCCACTGGCACTGCGCGAGGAGGGGTTGGGCACGGTGGTGCTCCGGCATTTCGGGTTGCCCGATCCGGAGCCGGATCTCTCGGTCTGGCAGGGCATCGTCGATCGGGTGCGGCATGCGTCGCGCACGGTGCGGATTGCGATGGTCGGCAAGTATGTGGGGCTGGCGGACGCCTACAAATCGGTCAACGAGGCGCTGTTCCACGGCGGCCTGGCGCATGATGCGCGCGTGCATATCGAGTATGTGGACGCCGAGCGGCTGGAGAAGGAAGGCACGGGCGCCCTGGCCGATGTGGACGGGATTCTGGTGCCCGGCGGATTCGGTCAGCGCGGCATCGAGGGCAAGATTGCCGCAATCCGCTTCGCGCGGGAGAACGGCGTGCCGTTTCTCGGCATCTGCCTGGGCATGCAGTTGGCGGTGGTCGAGTTCGCGCGCCATGTCGCCGGGCTGGGGAATGCCACCAGCAGCGAGTTCGACGAATGCGCCGAGCATCCGGTCATCGCGCTGATGACTGAATGGGAGAAGGACGGCGCGGTGGTGCGGCGCGGCGCGGACGACGACCTCGGCGGCACGATGCGGCTGGGTGCCTATCCCTGCCGGCTGCGGCCGGGCACGCGCGCGCATGCGGCCTACGGGCGGGACGAAATCAGCGAGCGGCACCGGCATCGCTACGAGTTCAACGACACCTACCGCAAGCGGCTGGAGGACGCGGGGCTGGTCGTGGCCGGCACATTGCCGGACGATTCGCTGGTCGAGGTGGTCGAGGTCGCCGATCATCCGTGGTTCGTCGCCTGCCAGTTCCACCCTGAGTTCACCTCGCGGCCCTATGCGCCGCATCCGCTGTTCGCGGCCTTTGTCGGCGCGGCGGCGCGGCAGGCGGAGGCGTGAGCATGCGCCGGGTGCGGGTGGCGGATTTCGACATCGGCAACGATCTTCCGTTCGTGCTGATGGCCGGGCCTTGCGTGATCGAGGGCGAGGAGTTCACGCTGCGCACGGCCGAGCGCATCGCCGCAATCGCGCGCGCGGCGGGTGTGCCGCTGATCTTCAAATCCAGCTTCGACAAGGCGAACCGCACCAGCAAGGATGGATTTCGCGGCCCGGGGCTGGAGGGGGGCTTGCGGATTCTGGCGCGGGTGAAGGCGGAGATTGGTGTGCCGGTGATCACCGATGTGCATGCGCCGGAGCAGGCCGCGCCTGTGGCCGAGGTGGCCGATGTGCTGCAAACGCCGGCGTTTCTGTGCCGGCAGACGGATTTTATTGCGGCGGTGGCGCGCGCGGGCAAGCCGGTGAATATCAAGAAGGGGCAGTTCCTCGCGCCGTGGGACATGAAGCATGTGCTGGACAAGGCGCGTGCGGCGGGCAACGAGGACATCCTGCTCTGCGAGCGCGGCGCAAGCTTCGGCTACAACAACCTGGTCTCGGACATGCGCTCGCTGATGGTGATGCGCGGGTTCGGCGCGCCGGTGGTGTATGACGCGACGCATTCGGTGCAGCAGCCGGGCGGCCTGGGCGGCGCGACCGGCGGCAACCGCGAGTTCGTGCCCGGTCTGGCGCGGGCGGCGGTGGCCGTCGGCGTGGCGGCGGTGTTCATGGAGGTGCATCCCGATCCGGATCGGGCGAAATCGGATGGCCCGAACTCGCTGGCGCTGGACGATTTGCCGGCGCTGCTGGATGCGCTGCGGCGGCTGGATGCGATTGCCAAGGCGCAAGCGGCGACAGTTTGAAACCTGAGAAGAACAAGCAACGGAGAAGCAACAGTGAGTGAGATTGTATCTGTGCACGGGCGCGAGATTTTTGACTCGCGCGGCAACCCGACGGTGGAGGTAGATGTGCGGCTGGCGTCCGGCGCGTTTGGCCGCGCGGCGGTGCCGAGCGGCGCTTCCACCGGCACGCGCGAGGCGGTGGAGCTGCGCGATGGCGACGCGAGACTGAACGGCAAGGGCGTGAAGAAGGCGGTCGCGCATGTGAACGGCGAAATCGCCGATGCGGTGCGCGGCATGGACGCCGCCGACTTGCGCGCGGTGGATCAGTGCATGATCGCGCTGGACGGCACGCCGAACAAGGGGCGGCTGGGCGCGAACGCGATTCTGGGCGTGTCGATGGCCGTGGCCAAGGCGCAGTCCGCCGAGGAGGGGCGCGCGCTGTGGCGGCATCTGGGCGGCGAGGCGGCGAATCTCTTGCCCGTGCCGTGCATGAATGTGATCAACGGCGGCTCGCATGCGGACAACAGCATCGATTTTCAGGAATACATGATCGTGCCCGGCGGCGCGGCGAGCTTCGCCCAGGCGATGGACATGGGCGCGGAGGTGTTCCACGCGCTCAAGGCGATTCTGAAGCAGGGCGGCCATGTGACGGCGGTGGGCGACGAGGGCGGATTCGCGCCGAACCTGCGCTCGAACGAGGAAGGCATTGTTGTGATCCTGCAGGCCATCGAGGCGGCGGGCCTGAGGCCGGGCGCGGATGTGGCCATCGCCTCGGACATGGCGGCCAGCGAGTTTTACCGGGATGGCGCGTATGTGCTGGCCGGCGAGGGCGGCCGGCGGCTGGATGCGGAAGGCATGGTCGATCTGATCGCGTCGCTGTGTGCGCAGTATCCGATCGTGTCGGTCGAGGATGGACTGGATGAGGGCGACTGGGACGGCTGGAAGCAGCTCACCGAACGGCTCGGCTCGAAGGTGCAGTTGGTCGGCGACGATCTGTTCGTCACGAACCCGGAAATCCTGAAGCAGGGCATCGAGCAGGGCGTGGCGAATGCGCTGCTGGTCAAGGTGAACCAGATCGGCACCCTGTCCGAAACCATCGACGCCGTGGACATGGCGCACGAGGCCGGCTACCGCTGCATGATGAGCCACCGTTCGGGCGAGACCGAAGATGCGACCATCGCCGATCTGGCTGTCGCGCTGGGCACGGGGCAGATCAAGTCCGGCTCCGCCTCGCGCTCGGATCGTATGGCGAAATACAACCAGTTGCTCCGCATCGAGGAGGAACTGGGCGCGGCGGCGCGCTACGCCGGATGGGACGCCTTTCCCGATCGGGGCTGACGGCGGGAGGCGCGCCCGATGGCTGAGCGGCGCGCGCGCTCCGGCATGGGCGCGCGGCTGAAGTCTGCGCTCCTGTGGCTGGCTGTGCTGGCGGCGCTGGGCGGCATGGGTTGGAGTCTGGTGTTTTCCGATCATGGCTGGCTGGTGTATCGGCAGGAGCAGGCGGAATTCCGGGCCCTGCAGGCTGAAGTGGCGCGATTGAAGCGGGAGCGTGAGGCCTTGGCGCGGGAGATCCTGCGCCTGCGCAACGATCCGGACGCGCTGGAAGAGCTGGTGCATCGCGAGTTGGGGTATGTGTATCCCGACGAATACATGGTGCTGCTGCCGCGGCGGGAGACGACACGACCACAGGGGGACGCACGGCGGCCATGAACCCCGACAGGAACACGAGTGTGACAACGCGCTTCGCGCCCAGCCCGACCGGGCGGATGCACCCCGGCAACCTGCGCACCGCATTGCTGAACTGGATGTGCGCGCGCGCCGCCGGCGGGCGGTTTCTGCTGCGCTTCGAGGATACCGACGCCGGTCGCTCCGAGCGCGATTTGGCCCGCGCGCTGATGGACGATCTGCACTGGCTGGGGCTGGATTGGGATGGCGAGGCCGGATTCCAGTCCGCCTGCGCCGCGCGGCATCATGATGCGCTTTCGCGGCTGGCGGCGGAGGGCGCCGCCTACCGCTGCTTTTGCACCGAGGCGCAGTTGGCGCTGGATCGCAAGCTGGCCGCCTCGCGTGGATTGCCGCCGCGCTATGCCGGGCGTTGCCGCGGGCTTTCGCCGGAGGAGGCGCGGCGCCGCGCGGAGGCGGGCGAGCTCTTCGTTTGGCGGCTGGCGCTGCGCGGCGAGGGTGAGATCATCGTGGAGGACATGCTGCGCGGCGAGGTGCGCTTCGCCCGGCGCGATCTGGACGATCCGGTCATCGTGCGCTCCGATGGCAGCTTCACCTTTCTGTTGCCGAACGCCGTGGACGACGCGGCGGACGGCGTCACGCTCGTGCTGCGCGGCGACGATCATTTGACCAACTCGGCGGCGCAGGTCTGGCTGCTGGCGCGGCTGGGGCTGCGCGCGCCGGTGTATGGCCATCACGGGCTGCTGCTGGCGGAAGACGGCGGCAAGCTTTCCAAGCGCGCGGGCGCGAAATCGCTGGCCGAATGGCGCGAGGCGGGCGTGCTGCCGATGGCGCTGGTGCAGGCCGTGGCGCGGCTCGGGCATCCGAACATGCCGGAGGATGCGCTGGCGATGGCGGATTTGCTGGCGCATTTCGATGCGCGGCGGGTTTCGACGGCGGCGGTGCGTTGGTCGGACGCGGCGGTGTGGCGCTGGCATGCGCGGCTGTTGCAGGCCCTGCCTGCGGAGGCGCTGGCCGGGCGCATCGCGCGTTTTCTGCCCGGCGCGGATGCGGCGCTGGCGGATTTGCTGCGCCCGAATCTGGAACGGGAGCGGGATGCAGGGGCGTTCGCGCGGCTGCGGGAGCCGGCGGGGCCGGTGTCCGAGGTGGCGCTGGCGGCGATGCGGGGGGCGGGCGCGGGGTTCTTCCGCGCGGCGCTGGCGGCGTGGGAAGCGCGGCAGGATGCGGACTGGAAGGCTTGGACGCAGGCCGTGAAGGCGGAAACGGGGCGCAAGGGGCGGGCGTTGTTCCTGCCGCTTCGGGCGGCGCTGACCGGCGCCGATCACGGGCCGGAGATGTCCCGCGTGGTGGCATATCTCGGGCGGGAGGGGGTGCGCGCGCGCCTGATGGATGCGATGGAGCGATGCGAATGAACCGCGAACTGCAAATCCACAACTCGCTGACCCGGCGCAAGGAGCGCTTTGCGTCGCTCGTGCCCGGGCGCGTGGGCATGTATGTGTGCGGCGTGACGGTGTATGACTACAGCCATGTCGGCCATGCGCGGGTGATGGTGGTGTTCGATGTGGTGTATCGCTGGTTGCGGCGGTTGGGCTATGAGGTGCGCTATGTGCGCAACTTCACCGATGTGGACGACAAGATCATCCGCCGCGCCGCCGAGCGCGGCGTGCCGATCGACCGGCTCACCGACGAGATGATCGCCGCCTTCCACGAGGATGCGGATGCGCTGGGTTGCCTGCCCCCGAGCGAGGAGCCGCGCGCGACGGCGCACATGCCGCAGATGATTGCGATGATCGAGCGCCTGATCGCGCGCGGGCATGCCTATGTCGCCGAATCCGGCGATGTGCTCTATGCGGTGCGCAGTTTTCCGGACTATGGCCGGCTGTCCGGCAAGTCGCTGGACGAGCTGGAGGCGGGCAGCCGGGTGGAGGTGGATGCGGCCAAGCGCGATCCGCTGGATTTCGTGCTCTGGAAGATGGCCAAGCCCGGCGAGCCGGCCTGGGATTCGCCTTGGGGGGCGGGGCGGCCCGGCTGGCATATCGAATGCTCGGCGATGAGCTGCGCGCATCTGGGCGAGAGCTTCGATATTCACGGCGGCGGCATGGATTTGAAATTTCCGCATCATGAAAACGAAATCGCGCAGGCCAGGGGCGCCTGCGACGGCGAGTTCGCCCGCTACTGGATGCACAACGGCTTCGTGAACATCGATCGGGAGAAGATGAGCAAGTCGCTCGGCAATTTCTTCACGATCCGCGAGATCATCGCTCGCTGGCCGGCCGAGACGCTCCGGATGCTGATGCTGGGCACGCATTACCGCTCGCCGCTGGAGTTTTCCGATGCGGCGATGGATGCCGCCAAGGCCGGGCTGGACCGGCTCTACGAGGCCGCGCGGCGGTTGGGTGAAGCTTGGGATGCGGCGGTGAGCGGCACCGGCGAGGCGGCGCTGCCGGAGGCGTTCGCGGCGGCGATGAACGACGATTTCAATACACCGGAGGCGCTGGCTGTGATGTTCGAGGCGGCGCGCGGCGTGAATCGCGCGCTCGATGCCGGGGATGGCGAACAGGCGGCGTGGCAGGGGCGCGCGCTGGCGGCGATGGCCGGTGCGCTGGGGCTGCTGAGGGAGGCGCCGGAGGCATGGTTTCGCGGCGGCGATGTCGATGCGGCCTGGGTGGAAGCGAAGAGCGCCGAACGCGCGGCGGCGCGCAAGGCCCGCGAGTTCTCCCGCGCCGACGCGAGGTGGC
>CAYVBG010000084.1:0-7238 GCA_964449205.1 uncultured Zetaproteobacteria bacterium
AATCACCGCTGGCTCGGCGGCACGCTGACCAATTTTGCGACCGTGCAGCAGTCGGTGCGCCGGATGAAAGACTTGCAGCGTCGCAAGGAAGAAGGCGGTTTTGAGGCCCTGACCAAGAAGGAAGCATTGCAATTGGAGCGCAAGCTGGAAAAACTGGAGCGCTCGCTGGGCGGCATCAAGGACATGCTGACGCTGCCGGACTGCCTGTTTGTGATCGATATCCGCAAGGAGGCGCTGGCCGTGGCCGAGGCGCGCAAGCTTGGCATTCCGATTGTGGCGGTGGTGGACTCCAACTGCGATCCGTCTGGCATCGACTACATCATTCCCGGCAACGACGATGCCATTCGCGCCATCCGTCTGTTTTGCAGCAAGATGGCGGATGCCCTGATCGAGGGCGCGGAAACATGGCGTCTGGAACATGCGGACGAATTGGATGAGAGCTTTGCGGCAGAAGCCGCCGAGGGCGAGGCCAACGAGGAGGCCGCGCGGGCGGAAGAGACCCAAGGCGATGCGGCCGAGGCAGAGGCCGCCGCGGCCCCCGCCGGCGAGACCAAGGCTGCCTGATCGCGACCTGCGACGTATCGAATCAGACTGAAACGGAGGACAGGGAATATGGCCCGGATTACGGCTGCTGATGTGAAAAAGCTGCGCGAAATGACCGGCGCGGGCATGATGGACTGCAAGAAGGCGCTGACGGAGACGGACGGCGACATGGACGCCGCGGTGGATTTTCTGCGCAAGAAAGGGCTTGCCGCGGCTTCGAAGAAGGCAGGCCGTGTTGCCGCCGAGGGCGTGGTGGCCGCCAGGGCCGACGGCAATGTCGGCGTCATGGTTGAGGTGAACGCCGAAACGGATTTCACCAGCAAGAACGACAAATTCACCGGCTTCGTGTCCGCGCTGGCGGATCTGGCGCTGGCTGAGCAGCCGGACGATCTGTCGGCGTTGAAGGCGCTGACGCTGGATGGCGGCACGGTGGAGGAGGCGTTGGCGCAACTGATTGCGACCATTGGCGAGAACATGAACATTCGCCGATACGAAAAGGTGTGCGTGGACTCGGGGCTTGTGGCCGCCTATGTGCATGCCGGCGGCAAGATCGGCGTATTGGTGGGCATTGAGGGCGAGGCCGGCGAGGCGCTGGCGGCCTTCGCGCGCGGCGTGGCCATGCATGTGGCGGCGGCGAATCCGCAATACATTTCGCGCGAGGATGTGCCGGCCGAGGCGGTGGAGCGGGAGAAGGCCGTGCTGTCCGAGCGGGCGGCCGCCTCCGGCAAGCCGGAGCACATCATCGAAAAGATTGTCGAAGGCCAGCTGAACAAGTTCTATTCCGAGGTGTGCCTGCTGGAGCAGGATTATGTGCTGGATACCGATTTGACGGTGGGCAAGGCGCTGGAGCAGGCGCAACAGGGCGCGCGCATCACCGCGATGAAGCGGTTTCAGCTTGGCGAGGGCATCGAGAAGGAAGAGAGCGATTTCGCCGCCGAGGTGGCTGCCCAGCTTCATGGCTGACGCACGTCCGAATGCCGGAACGACGCCCGCCGGCCCCTGGCGGCGGGTGTTGCTCAAGCTGTCCGGCGAGGTGCTGATGGGCCAGGCGGGCTATGGCATGGACGCCGACACCATCGGGCGGATTGCCGGCGAGTTGGTGGAGGTGCGGCGCGAGGGCGTGGAGCTGGCGGTGGTGATCGGCGGTGGCAACATCTTTCGCGGCCTGACCGGCGCGGCCTCGGGCATGGATCGCGCCAGCGCCGACTACATGGGCATGCTGGCCACGGTGATGAACGCCGTGGCGCTGCAGGACGCGATCGAGCGTCAGGGCGAGACCGTGCGGGTGGTTTCCGCGCTGCATGTGAAGGAGGTGGCGGAGCCCTATATCCGCCGCCGGGCGGTGAGACATCTGGAAAAGGGGCGCATCGTGATTTTCGCCGCCGGCACCGGCAACCCCTATTTCACGACCGATACGGCGGCCAGTCTGCGCGCGATGGAGATTGGCGCGGATGTGGTGCTCAAGGGCACCAAGGTGGATGGCGTGTATTCGTCCGATCCGGCACGGGATGCCAGCGCGGTGCGCTACGATCGGTTGTCCTTTACCGAGGCGCTGATGCGGAAGCTGGGTGTGATGGACGCGACCGCGATGTCGCTGTGCCGCGACAACGACATGCCCATCATGGTGTTCAATATCAATGAACCCGGCAATCTGCTGCGGGCGGTGCGCGGCGAGGCCGTGGGCACGATGGTCAGGGAGGATGCCGATGCTTGAAGCGGTGGAGTCGAGAATGCGCAAGTCCGTGGAGGTGCTGAAACAGGAGCTTTCGCACATCCGCACCGGGCGCGCCAACGCCGCCATTCTGGAACAGGTGCGGGTGCCTTATTACGGCAGCGAGGTTCCGGTGAACCAGGTGGCCAACATTTCGGTGCCGGAGGCGCGCATGCTGGTCATCGCGCCTTGGGAAAAAACCATGCTCAAGGAAATCGAGAAGGCCATCATGGCGTCCGATCTGGGGCTGACGCCGAGCAACGACGGCGAGGTGATTCGCATCACGCTGCCGGAATTGACCGAGGAACGCCGCAAGGAGTTCGTGCGGCAGGCGCGGCAGTTGGGAGAGAAAGCCAGGGTGGCGGTGCGCAACGTGCGGCGGGACGCCAACGACGAGGTCAGGAAGCAGGTCAAGAATGGCGAGATGTCCGAAGACGAGGGGCGGCGCATGCAGGAGCGCGTTCAGGCGCTGACCGATCGCATCATTGCCGAAATCGAGCAGGTGCTGGAACACAAGGAACGGGACATCCTCACTGTCTGAGCCGATGGGCCGCGACTTGCCGCATATTCCGGCCCATGTGGCCATCATCATGGATGGCAATGGCCGGTGGGCCAAGGCACGCGGCCTCCCCCGCCTGGAAGGGCACCGGCGCGGCGCCGTGCGCGCCCGCGAGGTGGTGGCATGGGCGGCGGATGCCGGCGTGCGCTGTATTTCCCTGTTTGCGTTTTCCACCGAGAACTGGTCGCGACCGCTGCGCGAGGTGCGTGGCCTGATGTCGCTGCTGGCCACGATGCTCCCGCGCGAGGTGCCGGCGATGAACGAACATGGTGTTCGTCTGCGCGTGCTGGGCGAGGTGGACGCCCTGCCCGAGCGCACGCGTCGCGTGCTGCTGCAGGCGCTGGAGGCCACCCGTGAGAATGCCCGTATCGATTTGGTGCTCTGCCTGAACTATGGCGGGCGGCAGGAGATCCTGGCCGGCGTTCGCCGGGCCTGCCACGAGGCGATGCAAGGCGGCGATGCCGGGGCGGCTCTGGCGGATCTGGATGTGGACGGGTTCCGCAGGATCTTGTGGTGCGCCGATCTTCCCGAGGTCGATTTGTTGATTCGCACCGGCGGTGAACGGCGTATCTCCAACTTCTATCTGTGGGATGCAGCCTATGCGGAGCTGTTTTTCTCCGACCGTTACTGGCCGGATTTCTCCCGCGAGGATTTCATGGGCGCGCTGGAGGATTACGCCCGCCGGGAGCGGCGGTTTGGCCGCACCAGCGAGCAGCTTCGGGAACGCACCTGACGTGGCGTCCGAGTTGACGAAGCGCATTTTGACGGCAGTGGTGCTGGCGCCGCTGGCCGTGTGGTGGCTGGTTTGGGCGCCCTCGCCCTGGTTTGAGACGCTGCTGGGCGTGTTGGGCGCGGCGTTGCTGATTGAGCTGTCGGGCATGCTGTCGCTGCCGATGCGCGCAGGATTCACGGGCGCCGCTTTGGCCGCGCTGGGACTGTTGCTTGCCGGGCAGCACGCAACGCTGGTCATCGTCGGGCTGGGATTGCTCTGGATGGGGGGGCTGGCTTGGGGTGCGAGAGGTGCATCCATCGATGCGCTGGAGGTTTCGACGCGGAACGTGGCGATGGCTTACTGGCTGGCGGTGTGGGTGTTGTTGTTTGCGTGGGCGTTGTTGCTGGCCTTCCGGCTGCCGTATGGGCGTGTGTTTTTGCTGGGCGCGTTCGCGGGCGTGTGGGCGGCCGATATCGCGGCCTATGTTGTCGGGCGCCGTTGGGGTCGGCGGCGTTTGTGCCGTCCCATCAGCCCCGGCAAGAGCGTGGAGGGCGCGTTGGCCGGCGTGGTTTTGGGTGGGCTGGTTGCGGCGACGGTCTGGACAATGGGCGCGCGCATGCCCGCGCCGGCGGCCATCGGTTTGGGTCTGATGCTGGCGGTGGCGTCGGTGTTGGGCGATTTGGCCGAATCCGCCATCAAACGGGTGGCGGGCGTCAAGGACAGCGGTGCGCTGTTGCCGGGGCATGGCGGATTGCTGGACCGGGTGGATGGTCTGATGCCGGCCGTGACCGTTGCCACCTTGGTGTGGACAGGACTGTGACGCGGACGGGCATGCGATGAATCGGTTGACAATTCTGGGGGCGACCGGATCCATCGGCGGCAGTGCCGCCGATTTGCTGCGACGGCATGCGAACACCTTTGCCGCATGGGCGCTGGTGGGCCATCGCAATGTTGAACGGATGCTGGAACTGGCGCATATGTTGCGGCCTGAACGGGTGGTGATGACAGACAAGGAAGCCGCGCTGCGCCTGCGGGGGCGTTTGCCCGCCGGTGTGACGCTGGATGCCGGCATGGACGCGGCCATCGACGTTGCCGCCGCGCCCGAGGTGGACATGGTGCTGGCCGCCATGGTGGGCAATGTGGGACTGCCGGCGGCCCTGGCCGCGGTGCGCGCCGGCAAGCGCGTGGGGCTGGCGAACAAGGAGTGCCTGGTGACCGCCGGGCGTATCTTTATGGAGACGGCGCGCGCCTCCGGCGCCGAGGTGGCGCCCGTGGACTCGGAACATGCGGCGGTTCAGCAGTGTCTGGCGGGGCATGACGCAGGCTCGGTGCGGCGTGTGGTATTGACGGCCTCCGGAGGCCCTTTTCGCGAACGGGATCCGGCGACGATGGGCACGATTACGCCCGAGGAAGCGGTGGCGCATCCCAATTGGGACATGGGTGCGAAGATCAGCGTGGATTCGGCGACGATGATGAACAAAGCGCTGGAGCTGATCGAAGCGCGCTGGCTGTTCGATCTGCGGCCGGAGCAACTCTCGGCCATCATTCATCCCCAGAGCATTGTGCATGCGTTGGTGGAATATGTGGACGGATCGGTATTGGCGCAACTGGCCGAGCCGGACATGCGCGGACCCATTGCCTGGGCCATGCAGGCCAGACCGAGGCTGGAAACGGGTATTCCGTTTCTGGATCTGGCGCGCCAGGGCCGGCTGGAGTTCATGGCTGTGGATGAGGCGCGTTTTCCGGCCATGCGGCTGGTGCGGTATGTGATGGCTGGTGGCGATTCGCTGGCCATTGCGTTCAATGCCGCCAATGAAGTGGCCAATCAGGCGTTTCGGGAGCGGCGCATTGCCTTTACGGACATCGTGCGCGTGGTTGAGGATGTGCTGGAGATCAGCGCCGATGTTTCCGTTGACGGGCTGGATGATGTATGGTCGCGCGACCTTGAGGCGCGCCGGCTGGCGGAGCGGGCCATCGGCTCGCGCGCGCCCCGGTGACGCCTGTTCGGAGGACGAATTGATCGAGACCCTGCATACCGCAGCCGCGTTTGTGGTTGCCATCGCCTTGCTGGTGGCGGTGCACGAATACGGACATTTCATCGTCGCCCGCAAGCTGGGCATCAAGGTGGAAAAGTTTTCCATCGGCTTCGGTCCGGCATTGTTTTCGTGGCGCGGACGGGATGGCGAGGTGCTGTATGTGATCGCGGCCATCCCTTTGGGCGGATACGTGAAGATGTTGGGCGAAAATCCGGGCGAGGGCACGGCCGGAGAGGATGGGGAGGCGCTGCCGCCCGAGGAGCGCGCACGGGCGTTTGATGCCCAGCCGGTATGGAAACGCGCCGCCGTGGCGGTGGCCGGGCCGGCGTTCAACTTCCTGTTTGCGGTGGCAGCTTACATGGTGGTTGGCTGGGCGGGGCAGGAGGTGTTGCCGCCCGTGATCGGGCATGTGGCGCCGGCCTCCGTGGCCGAGCAGGCTGGATTGATGTCGGGCGATCGGGTGGTGGCGGTCGACGATCGGCCCGTTCATGCATGGGGACAACTGGAGAATGCATTCAAGGACAGGGTGGGCCGCGAGGTCGTGTTGCGGGTGTTGCGCGGTGGCGCCGAGCAATCGGTGCGCCTGAACGTGATGCCGCCCCGGCGTGATGCGTTGCTGGCGGACGTGGCGTCGGAAAGCGTGGGCATCGCCCCTGGCGTGCGTGTGATGGTGGCGGATGTGCTGCCCGATTCGCCGGCCGAACGCGGTGGATTGAAGGCGGGCGATGAGGTGCTGCGGATTCAGGGACGCGAGGTCGGCGACATTGCCGGGTTCATTCGGCAAGTGCGCGCACATGCCGGAAGGCCGGTGGTGGTGACCGTTCGGCGAGGAACATCCACGCTGAACCTGACGCTGACGCCGGGCGACGATGGACAGGGACGCGGGCGGATCGGCGCGCAAATGAGCGCCAGACCGCTGTATCCGCTGGAGCGTTACCGGATGGGGGTGCTGGAGGGGTTTGTGCACGGATTCCAGCGCACCTGGGAGGTGACCGTGCTGACCTGTCAGGTGCTGGCCAAGATGGTGACGGCGGCCATTTCACCGAGCAATCTGGGCGGCCCCATCGCCATCGCCCAAATCGCAGGCAAGACGGCGTCGCTCGGGTTTGTGGCGTTTGTATCGTTCCTGGCGCTGATCTCGGTCAATCTCGGTGTGCTGAATCTGCTGCCGGTGCCGGTGCTGGATGGCGGGCATCTGCTGTATCTGGGCATCGAGAAGGTGCGGGGCAGGCCGCTGTCGCCGAAGATGATGGAGCGAACCCAGATTGTGGGCATGGCGCTGATCGCGGCGCTGATGGTGTTTGCCTTCTACAACGATATCATGCGCTGGCTCAAGGGGTGAGGATGAGAAAGGCGGCGATGGCCCGGGCATGCGGGCTGCTTCTGGCATGGATGGCACTGGCTGGTTTGCCGGATTTGGCCAGCGCGGCGGAGACGGCGAACCAGGAACGCGTGGCTTCCGTGGCCGTGGCGGGCAATCGTTTCATTGAGAGGGCCACGATTCTGGACAAGATCAGCGTTCGACCGGGCCAGAAGTTCGACCGGAAACGCATCAGCCGCGATGTGCGCCGGTTGTTTGCCACGGGCTTCTTTTCCGACATTCGCGTGACGGGGGTGGTGCGTTCCGACGGGCGGCATCTGACATTCCATGTGCGTGAGAATCCAATGATTGCGGAT
>CAYVBG010000085.1:0-7189 GCA_964449205.1 uncultured Zetaproteobacteria bacterium
ATACCGTCCGGGATACCGTCAAGAAGCACGGTATTGTGAGGGACATTCATAGACAAGGTGAAACTATCGGCAACAAAAAAGCCCCTTTTTTCAGGGGCTTGGTGGACGTTATAGGGTGGTGTGAAAGCCTTGTTTGGTGGAGGCGGCGGGACTCGAACCCGCGTCCGGAAACCATCAGCCCATGGATCTACATGCTTAGTCCGTTCCGACAGCACCCCGCGAAAACCGAACGGACAAGGCACCCGCGGGGTCGGCTCGTTGAGATCTGACTTCGCCGCCACGAGTCACCAGCAAGCGAAGCGAGCCCATCTTGATGGCCCGGTTCGGTCAGCCGATGGGCGAGCTGTCCGACCGGGTCACTTACGCAGCGTAAGCGAGTTCTACGTCGTCGTTGGCAGTTGTTTGCCGTTGTCGTTTTTTTACGGGATCGACGACCCGGCATGCACCATGGGGTTCAGCATCTCCGTCGAAACCGGGACGCCCCCATTGCCATGCAATGCTACGCCCTCAGGCATGCGAAAACAAGCCCTCCGCCGCCAGACCGGCGGCAAACAGCGCGCCTGTCCAGTGGGATTGCAGAAAATAGCGAAAGCTCCACGCCTCGCCGACGCGCACCAAACGCAACGATATCCATGCCTGCCAGGCAACCGCTCCCAGCCATCCGCCCCACGCAGGCCAACCCTCGCGCCCAAAACCGGCTTGCGACCATACGGCCACGGCCAACATCAACATGGCTGCGACCCCAAACGCCACCACGGCCGGTATCACCCGCTCACCCAGCCACAGCGCCAGCGATTTCACGCCAATGCGCGCATCATCCTCGCGGTCGCCAATGGCGTAGGCGGTGTCATACGACAGCGTCCAGCAGATATTGGCAGCAAACAGCAGCCACGGTGCCCACGCATCCGTCACCGTGCCACGCTCCGCCGCCCAGGCCATCACCGCGCCCCAGCCAAAAGCCATGCCCAGCCAGGCTTGGGGCGCATGCGTCACCCGCTTGAGAAAGGGATACAGCGACGCCAACCCTGCCGCTGCCACCGCCAGCGCCAGCACCAACGGCGGCATCCACGCCACCAACGCCAGCGCCAACACCAGCATCAGGCCGAATCCCGCCAGCGCCGCACCCGGCGCGATACGCCCGGCCGCGATGGGACGGTCGCGCGTGCGCGCCACGTGAGGGTCGAAATCACGATCGGCGAAATCGTTGACGACGCATCCGGCGGAGCGCATCAGAAACACACCCGCAACGAACACGACCAGATGTTCCACGGAAGGCCGTCCGTTCGCGCCCGCCAGGAGCCCCCACATGGTGGGCCACAGCAGCAACCAGTAGCCCGCCGGCCTGTCCACGCGCATCAGCCGCAGCCAATCGCGAACGCCGCCCACAGGCCGCCAGCGCATCAGCGGTAACGCCGTCCCATCCGCGCCATGCGCCGCCATATCGCATCGTGGAAGACCTCCACGACCAGGGCCCGCGTGCCCGAGGCCGAACGCAACACCGAGCGCCTCGCCCAACATCCCGACCACGGCGCCCGTGCATCTTCCGGCAGACGCGCCACGCTCAAGTCCGAGCGCGACAGCGACAAGCCGCGATCCAGCAGCAGATTGCCGAGCGGTTTCTCGCCTTCCTGCAACTCCCGCATCAAATCGCCATGCACGCCATCCAGTGGCAGCACCGACTCGGCGTCGAACATCACCGAACCTCGAAACATCAGCGACACCCTGCGCCTGAGCGCCGGCGTTCCGGCCGCGCACGCCAGCAACGCCGCCTCGGCGGTGCCGGCGCGATCCACGAACTGGTCATGCAACCGCACCTCCAAACGCATGCCGTAATGCCGCTCCAGAAAACGGGTCAGCGAACCGGTGGCCGCCAGCACCAGCGCAATCTCCCGGCTCACGTCGGCGGGGCGCCATTCGCGCACCGGCATCCACTCCAGAGAATCCAGCGGACCAAAAAACATGCCCGCATCATGGCCCTGACCGCCTTGAGGTCAAGCGCAGCCCTTCCAGCCCCTTGCATTTCCGCGCCGCTTGCGTTGCCATCGCCCCATGAGCCGCATCCGTCTGCATGTGCCGCATCCACTCACGCCCGGGGAGCCCGTGACGCTCGATGCCACCCAGGCCCATTATCTGGCCCATGTGATGCGGCTTGGCCCGGATGAATCGCTGACCCTGTTCAATGGCCGGGGCGGCGAATACACGGCCCGGCTGGAACGACTGGAACGCCGCGTCGCCATTTGCCGCATCGAATCCTTCTCTCCCGTCGATCGGGAAATGCCCTGCCGGACACACATTGTTCAGGCGGCCTGCCGCGCGGAGAAAATCGAGACCGTGCTGCAAAAAGGGACGGAACTGGGCGCGGCCAGCTTTCAGATCGTGCGCAGCGAACGCGCCACGCTCCGGTTGAACGGCGACAGGCGACGACGGAAGCTGGAACGCTGGCGAACGATCATCATCGAAGCCGCCGAACAATGCGGTCGCACCCGGCTGCCGGAACTGCAATGGCGCGAACACATCCTGGAAACGCAAGCGCCCGGCATCGCGCTTGCGCTGCATCCGGATGCCCGCGCCGCATGGCCCGATCGACGTGCACAACTGGCAAGGGCAACGGAAGTCTGTTTCGCCATCGGACCGGAAGGCGGATGGTCGGCGGCGGACATCCGGGCGCTGATGTCAAAAGGCTTCGACTTCCTTCGCTTCGGCCCACGCGTGATGCGCACGGAAACCGCCGCGCCCGCCCTGCTGGCCGCCATGCAAGCCATTCTGCCCGACTCGCCACTGGCTGCTTCAAATGCGCCCCGGGAGTGCTAGAATGCGCCGCCTCCAACGCAACACACGCCGATGTAGCTCAGCTGGTAGAGCAGCTCACTCGTAATGAGCAGGTCGTCCGTTCGAATCGGATCATCGGCTCCAGTTTCCTCCCGACATCCGGCGGGTTCGTGACCTGCGTCATGGCCCGGCCCGGCGCGATACGAGCATCGTCGCCGGGACGCGAACGCCGCGTCCGAATCCTCGCTCCCGGAGGGCGCATGCATTCCTTGCCCACCCTGTTGCCCGCCTCGCTGACCGCACTCAGCCTGATCTTGCTGCTGTTGGCGTTGTATCTGGCCTGGCCCTGGTTGTCGGCCTTGCGGGGCCGAGCCACGACCGGACGCAAGCTCGCCGCGCTGGAAAAGCGCGGCTGCCGCATTCTGCACCATGTGACGTTGCCCACCCGATCCGGTGAAACGGCGCTGATCGATCACCTTGTGCTGGCCCCGGAGGGTGTGTTCGTGGTCAGCGTCATCGCCCGCGCCGGCGCCGTGCACGGATCGCTCCGCGACGCCATGTGGGTGCAGGAATACCACGGCATCCGCCACCGGTTCCCCAACCCGCTGCGCGCCAATGCCACCGGCGTCGCCATCATCCAATCCATCCTGGGACGGAAGATCCCCATCCGGGGCGTCGTGGTGTCCGAGGCCGGCCGCCTGTCGGGCACCCTGCCGGACAACCTGATCCGCCCGGTGGATATGGCGGACTGGGTCGCCCGGCATGGCGGAAAGCACAAGATGAGCGACGGCACGTTGCGGCGACTGGCGGCCTCGGTGGAAAACGTGGCGCTGAAAGACGAAACCGGCGCACAGGCGTCCTCGCTGATGGCCGGTCAGGGGCTGGAAGGCCGTCTGAACGCCGCCCGCGGCCTGGCTCTGGCCAGCGCCGCCAGCATGCTGGCGGCCGCTGGCGCGGCCGTCTGGTTTGCCGTCCGTCACTGACGATCCCCGGCGAAACAGCACGCCCCACACGAGCACGGCCGCCCCACGGGGCGGCCGTTTCACTTTGCGATGTGCGGCGGTCGGACCACGCGCGGCACGTCAGGCCGCCTGCTCGCCCGCCTCCGATGCAGCCTCGTCGGCATCATCGTTCGTCCGCGGCTCGGGCTTCGGCATCAGGTGTCGCGCGGCAAAACCCGTGCCAGCCGGCAACAGGCGACCCAGCACCACATTCTCCTTCAGCCCGCGCAGCCAATCCACCTTGCCGGCCAGCGCCGCCTCGGTGATCACACGCGTGGTTTCCTGAAACGACGCCGCGGAGATGAACGACTCAGTGGACAACGACGCCTTGGTGATGCCCAGCAACACCGGCTCGAATGTGGCCGGCGGCTTGCCTTGCGCCTCCAGCTTGCGATTGATCTCGACAATGGCGGCGCGCTCCACCTGCTCGCCCGCAATGTAGTTTGTCGCGCCCGGATCCACGATTTGCACCTTGCGCATCATCTGTCGCACGATGACCTCGATGTGCTTGTCGTTGATCTTCACGCCCTGCAGCCGATAGACCTCCTGCACCTCGTCGGTCAGGTATTTGGCCAGCGCCTCGATGCCCAGCACGCTGAGGATGTCGTGCGGCGCAGGCGAGCCTTCCATCAACCGCTCACCGCGACGCACCCGGTCGCCCTCCTGCACAATGATGTGGCTGCCCTTCGGAATCTGATACTCGATCGGCTCCGAACCATCGTCCGGCGTGATCATCACCCGCCGCTTGCCGCGAATATCCTTGCCAAAGGAAATCACGCCATCCTTGGCGGCGATGAAGGCCAGATTCTTGGGCTTGCGCGCCTCGAACAACTCCACGACGCGCGGCAGGCCGCCGGTGATGTCCTTGGTCTTGGTGGTTTCGCGCGGAATGCGCGCCAACACCGCGCCGGCCTTCACTTCTTCGCCCTCGTCCACGTTCAGAATCGCGCCCGGGGACAGGAAATAACGCGCTGGCGTGCCGGTGCGCGGCATGGTAACCGGCTCGCCTTCCGGATCCTTCGGATCCACCAGCTGGATCTGCGGGCGCAGCGCCACCTTGCGCGCCTCCGATACCTGCGTGACGACCCGATTGGAGAGTCCGGTCACCTCGTCCGTCTGCTCGCGCATCGTCTTGCCCTCGACGATGTCTTGATAGCGCACACGACCATCCACCTCGGCGATCAACGGCATGGTGTACGGATCCCATTCGGCCAACACCTGTCCGGCCTTGACCTTGTCGCCCGCCTTGACACGCAACGCCGCGCCGTAGGGCAGGCGGTGCCGCTCGCGCTCGCCACCGGAGGCATCCACGATCACCGCCTCGGCATGACGGTTGATCACAATTTCAACGCCGTGCTCGTCCACCACGGTGACCTCATTGTCCAGCCTGAACACACCGGCGAACTTGGCCTCCACATGCGCCGCCTCGGCCGCGCGGGAAGCCGTGCCGCCCACGTGGAAGGTGCGCATGGTCAGCTGCGTGCCCGGCTCGCCGATGCTTTGCGCGGCGATCACGCCCACCGCCTCGCCCAGACTCACCGGTGTGCCGTGCGCCAGGTCGCGACCGTAGCATGTGGCGCAGACGCCGTGCTCGGCCTCGCAGGTCAGCACGGAACGAATGCGCACGGCATCCACGCCCGCAGCCTCGATCTTGGCGGCCAGTTCCTCGGTCACCATCGCGCCAGCGGGCGCGATTTCCTCGCCCGTGAGCGGATCGCAAGCCGCCTCCAGCAACACGCGACCCAACACGCGCTCGGCCAGCTCCTCCACAACCTCGCCGCCTTCCATCAGCGGCGTCATCTCAATGCCCTTGTCGGTGCCACAATCCTGCATGGTGACCACGCAATCCTGTGCCACATCCACCAGGCGGCGGGTCAGGTATCCGGAGTTCGCCGTCTTCAGCGCCGTGTCGGCCAAACCCTTGCGCGCGCCGTGGGTGGAAATGAAGTACTGCAATACCGTCAGCCCCTCGCGGAAATTCGCGGTGATGGGCGTCTCGATGATGGAGCCGTCCGGCTTGGCCATCAGCCCGCGCATGCCGGCCAGCTGGCGAATCTGCTGCGCCGAGCCGCGCGCGCCGGAATCGGCCATCATGTAAACGGAGTTGAAGGACTTCATCACCTCCTTCTTCTTGCCGTCCGGCGAGGTCACTTCCTCGGTGGCCAGGTTGTCCATCATCGCCCGAGCCACGGCCTCGGTGGTGTGCGTCCACAAGTCGACCACCTTGTTGTAGCGCTCGCCAGCAGTGATCAGACCGTCGGCATACTGCTTCTGCACCTTCTTGACCTCGGCCTCGGTCTTGGCCACCAGCGCCTGCTTCTGCTCGGGAATCACCACGTCGTCCAGCGCGAACGACGCGCCCGACCGGGCCGCAAACTCGTAGCCCATGTTCTTCATGCGATCCACAAACAGCACCGTGGCCTTGTTGCCGGCCAGCCGGTAGCAGTCCTCGATCAATGCCGCCACATCCTTCTTGGTCAACACCTTGTTCAATCCGGAGAACGGCATTTCCTCCGGCAGAATGGTGGACAGCAACGCGCGGCCGACCGTCGTTTCCTCGCGCTGGCCGCGAATGCGGCAGGTGATGCGCGCATGCAGCTCCACCTTGCCCGAATCAAAGGCTCGCTGCACCTCGGACGGATCGGCGAACACCATGCCTTCGCCGCGTGCAAACGGACGCTCGCGCGTCATGTAATAGATGCCCAGAATGATATCCTGCGTCGGCGCCACAATGGGCTTGCCGGTGGAAGGTGCAAGGATGTTGTTGGTGGACATCATCAGCGCCCGCGCCTCGGTCTGCGCCTCGATGGAAAGCGGCACGTGAACCGCCATCTGGTCGCCGTCGAAGTCCGCATTGAACGCCGTGCACACCAGCGGATGCAGCTGGATGGCCTTGCCCTCGATGAGAATGGGCTCGAACGCCTGGATGCCCAGCCGGTGCAGCGTCGGTGCACGGTTCAGCATCACCGGATGCTCGCGAATCACCTCTTCGAGAATGTCCCACACGGCCGGAATGCCCTGCTCCACCAGCTTCTTGGCCTGTTTGATGGTCGTGGCCAGCCCCCGCATCTCCAGCTTGTGGTAGATGAACGGCTTGAACAGCTCCAGCGCCATGGTCTTCGGCAGGCCGCACTGGTGCAGCTTCAGCTCCGGCCCGACCACGATGACCGAACGGCCGGAATAATCCACGCGCTTGCCCAGCAGATTCTGCCGGAAACGGCCCTGCTTGCCCTTGATGATGTCGGACAACGATTTCAGCGGCCGGCGGTTGTTGCCGGTGATGGGCTTGGTCTTGCGCGAATTGTCAAACAGCGCGTCCACCGCCTCCTGAAGCATGCGCTTCTCGTTGCGGGTGATGATTTCCGGCGCGTTCAGCTCCAGCAGCCGCTTCAAGCGGTTGTTGCGATTGATCACGCGAC